>JAFEBR010000626.1 GCA_018242565.1 Planctomycetota bacterium
GACCCCGGCGATTCCCATCGCCGAGTTACCGCTATTGAATGCGGCGGATCGACAGCAACTGCTGCATGACTGGAATCAGACTGGGACCGATTTTCCACGGGAGGCCACGATCCCGCAGTTGTTTGCCACCCAGGTGCAGCAGAATTCGCAGGCCGTGGCGGTCGTCTGTGGCAATCGCCAGCTCAGTTATGGCGAACTGGATTCGTGGTCGAATCACCTGGCGGCCGTGCTGCGCCGGCAGGGTGTCGAGCATCACAGCCCCGTTGCGCTGTACTTCGATCGATCGGTCGAGCTGATCGTCAGTGTGCTGGCAATTCTGAAGGCCGGCGGGGTCTATGTCGCACTCGATCCCGCCGATCCCCCCGCACGGCTGAAATGGCTCTTGAGTGATTCACAGGCCCGGCTGTTGCTGACACATTCGGAATTGGCGGAGTCGCTGCCTGCGATCGATGTGCCGGTGCTGTCTATCGATCGCGACGGGCCGAGCCGGGCTGTCGCCGAGGTTGAACCGGTGCTGACCGAGGCACGGCCCACCGATCCGGCGTATGTCATCTACACGTCGGGATCGACGGGGGAACCCAAAGGGGTGGTAGTCCCGCACCGGGCGATCATCCGTCTGGTGCGGAACACGAATTATCTGCGCTTTGCTGACTCGCAGCGCTGGCTCATGCTGGCCTCGCCAGCTTTTGATGCCTCGACGCTCGAACTCTGGGGGCCCCTGCTGAATGGCGCGACCAGCGTGATCTATGGGCGACGTGTCCCGGACTTCCCGGAACTGCGGCGGATTTTGCAGGACGAGCGTGTTTCCTGTGCGTTCTTGACCGCGGCGCTGTTCAATTCCGTGGTCGATGCGGATCCGGAAATGCTCGCGGGTCTCGAGACGCTGTTCATCGGCGGGGAGGCCCTGTCGGTTGATCCGGTGCGCCGGTTCCGCCAGCGCTATCCGCAGTTACGACTGATCAATGCGTATGGCCCCACCGAGTGCACGACGTTTGCCTGTACTTACGAGATTCCGGCCGATGTGCCCGAGACGCTGACGTCCATTCCGATTGGACGTCCCATTTCCAATACCCAAGCCTACGTGCTGAATGCCCATCGACAACCGGCACCGCTCGGAGTGCCGGGAGAGTTGTACCTGGGAGGTGAGGGCTTGGCAGTGGGCTACCTGCAGCGGCCCACGCTGACAGCCGAGAGATTTGTCGCCGATCCATTCAGCTCCATTCCCGGCGCACGCCTGTATCGGACGGGCGATCTCGTCCGCTGGTTGCCAAATGGAAATCTCGAATTCCTGGGCCGACTCGATCACCAGGTCAAATTGCGAGGCTTTCGCATTGAACTGGGGGAAATCGAAACCGTCCTGGGGCAGCAACCGCAGATTGCCCAGGCGGTCGTCGTCCTGCGCGAAGACCGCCCGGGGGACAAATTCCTGGCGGCTTACCTGGTAAGCAAAGAGGGGGACACGATTCCCAGCGTGCCCGATCTCCGCCGTCGGCTGCAGGACCTGCTGCCCGAGTACATGATTCCGGCGGCATTTGTGGAACTCGCGGCGCTGCCTGTGACACCCAATGGTAAAGTCGATCGGCGGGCTCTGCCGGCTCCTGACGCCATCCAGCGTGGCGGCGCCCGCTGCGTAGTGGCGGTCCCCAGCTCACCGCTGGAAGAGCTTCTGGCGGGGATCTGGGAGAACGTCCTGGGGCTCGACCGCATCGACATCCACGACAACTTTTTTGAGATCGGCGGTCACTCGCTGCTGGCCACCCAGGTGGTCTCCCGCGTGCGCGACGTCCTCGCGATTGAACTCCCGCTCAGCACGCTGTTTGCGGCCCCCACGATCGCCAGCCTCGGGGAACAGGTCGAGCGCCTGCGCGCCGTCCGGTCACCGGTCGTCACGGTACCACAGATCAGGGCAGCGCCCGAGAGTTCACGCCGATTGTCGTTCGCCCAGGAACGGTTGTGGTTCTTCGATCAATTCGAACCACAGAATGCCGTGTACAATATCTGCTCGACGTTTCGACTGCGCGGCGCGTTGAATACGGCGGCCCTGAATCAAAGCCTGCGGGACCTGCTCAGCCGACACTCCGTGCTGCGAACCAGTTTCCAGAGCGTCAACGGTGAGCCGGAACTGCAGGTTCACGACTCAACGGCGTTCCGAATGACAGTGACTGATCTGCGTTCGCTGCCGCCGGACACCCGAGACAGCACGGCACTGCGGCTGGCTCAGACGGAAGCCACCCGCCCGTTTGACCTCGCACAGGATCTGATGCTGCGGGCACAGCTCTGGCGTCTCGATGAAGCCGAGCAGCTCCTGTCGCTGACCGTGCACCACATCGCGACCGATGGCTGGTCGCTGGGAATCATCCTGCGTGAACTGGCCGCTTTGTACCAGGCACACGCCACGGGCCAGCCCGTGGATCTTCCGGAATTGCCCGTGCAGTATGTGGACTTCGCCGTCCAGCAGCGCAACTGGTTGCAGGGCGAAGTCCTCGAACAGCAGCTGGCGTACTGGAAGAAGCAACTCGCAGGCGCTCCGGCCCTGCTCGAACTACCCACCGATTTTCCGCGGCCGGCCAACCAGACGTATCGCGGCAGTTCTCTGCCAGTGGTCATCAGCCAAGAATTAAGCGAGGCCCTGCTGGCACTGAGTCGCCGGGAAGGGGCGACGCTCTTCATGACCCTGCTCGCGGCGTTTCAGGTATTGCTCGCACGCTACACCGCACAGAATGACATCTCTGTCGGTGCGCCGATCGCCGGGCGGAACCGCTCGGAATTGGAAGGTCTGATCGGATTTTTCGTGAATTCTGTTGTGCTTCGCAGCGATCTGTCGGGTCAGCCGTCATTCACCGAGCTTCTGCGGCAGGTGCGACAGACCACGCTCGCAGCGTATGCCCATCAGGATCTGCCCTTCGAAAAACTGGTGGCCGAACTGCACCCTCAGCGGAATCTCAGTCACAGTCCGCTCTTTCAGGTGATGTTTGCACTCCAGAACACGCCATCGGCGCCGTTCGCACTGCCCGGATTACAGATCGCCGCGGTGCCTTTAGAGGCCACCTGTGCCAAGTTCGACCTGACACTCTCGCTGACCGAGCAGGACAACACCTGCCGGGGGACACTGAATTACAATGCGGATCTGTTCGCGCCGACACGCATGGCGCGACTGATCGGGCATTACCTCGTGCTGCTGGAGGGGATTGTTGCCGATCCGACGCGTGCGATCAGCCAGTTGCCGCTGCTGACTGCCGCCGAGAGCCAGCAGTTGCTGATCGATGGCAACCAGACCACGGTGGATGACTGTCGCGACACGTGTGTTCATGATTTGTTCGCCGCGCAGGCCCAGCGCACACCGGATGCCATCGCGATCGTCTGCCAGAAACAAACCCTGACTTACGGGGATCTTGAACGCCAGGCCAATCAACTGGCGCAGTACCTGGTCTCCCGCGGGGTGGGCCCCCAGGTATTGGTCGGCGTGTGCGTCGAACGCTCCCCCCAGATGGTGGTGACCCTGCTGGCCATCCTCAAAGCGGGCGCGGCGTATGTACCGCTCGATCCCGGGTATCCGGCGGAGCGCATTCGCACCGTCATCGCCAGTTCGCAACCTCGACTGGTGCTGACGCAGAGTGACCTGATTTCCCGGCTCGGGCTCGACCCGGCGACTGCGATCGACCTGCAAGCCCTCGCGGCGACGATTGAACGCGAGCCCGCACACGCCCCCCTCGTCACGATGCGTGCCGAGGATCTGGCTTATGTGATCTTTACATCCGGTTCCACCGGGCAGCCCAAAGGAGTGCAGATCCCGCACCGGGCTGTCGTGAATCTGCTGCGCTCGATGGCGGACCGACCGGGGTTAGACGCCCAGGACGTGCTGCTGGCGGTGACGACGATTGCGTTCGACATCGCCGTGCTGGAACTGTTCCTGCCGCTGGCCGTCGGTGCCCGCATTGTGCTGGCGACACGGGACGACGCCAGCGACGGCGAGCGGTTGCGGACCTTGCTGGAATCATCGGGAATCACCGTGATGCAGGCGACACCCGCCACCTGGCGCTTGCTGCTGGCTGTGGGCTGGCTCGGTTCGCATCGGCTCAAAGTGCTCTGTGGCGGGGAAGCCCTGCCGCGGGACCTGGCTGATGCACTGCTGACTCACGCCAACTCGGTCTGGAACATGTACGGCCCCACCGAAACGACAGTCTGGTCGGCGGTCACACCGGTCACACGCTCGGCCGGGCCGGTGACCATCGGTCCCCCGATCGCCAATACGACCCTCTACGTGCTCGACCCGCACAGGCAGCCCGTCCCCGTGGGGATTCCCGGAGAGCTCTACATCGGTGGTGAGGGGCTGGCGGTCGGCTATCTGC
>JAFEBR010000627.1 GCA_018242565.1 Planctomycetota bacterium
CAGGACGATCGAAGATGATCGCGAGCCAATATTGCCCTGTGCTGTCGCAGCCCAGTTGCACGTCGATGGGGGAATTCATTTCGGCCAACCCCACTTCCATGAGGGCTTTCCCCAGGGGCTTGGCCAACGACAAGTCCACTCCGGGCTGGCAGTAGACGCGTTGATTCTTGCCGAACGCCACGGGTTGGCCATATTCCCTCTTGCTGAGCAGGACGACCGAGGAAATGAACAAGATGAGCAAAACCAGGCTCGTCGCGCAACCGAGACCGGCGGCCGCGACGCCTGTCGCAGTACTCCCACGTTGCTGTCGAAACGTGGCATAGTCTTTTCCGATCAGCAGCCAGGCGTATCCATAGGCCAACAGCGTATTAAGAATCCAGAAGAACAGTTGGTGTGGTATGTCCGAGGCTACTGTAAAAACCCAAGGAGCCGCAAATTGGGCGCCGGCGACCAGGCACCCAAAGAGGAATGCGAGAACAGCCGACCCGCGTCGTTTCAGTTGCCACAGATTCACCGCCACCACAAGTCCACCCGCGATGAATCCACCCAGAAACCCTGCCAGTGCAGCATGTCCTGGACTGAAGAGTTCGTACGATGGTCGCGGGATTGTGGGCTCCGGATCGGGCAGAAACACCGATGACCAATCGGCTTCAGGTGCGAACTCTGCTGGCGAATCGCAGGACTCCAGCGGCAGGCAAGCGGCCTCGCCACCCACGTCCTCCGCCGGCTCGTCCATCAGCGGGGAGTCCGCGGCGGGGGACAGTGCATTCTCATGGTCCGCGTTGAACGCCGGCGACCCTGGACGTGCTTCGTCGTTGTCATTCATAGCCCGAGTCCCTCATCACAGCCTGTTGCACATTGGGGACCGGCTTCGAGTACTGGCTCGAAAACCCCGAGCAGGTCGCACGCCGCGAGATGCCCGTCCCCCCTGTTCAACACCCGGTTAGCCCTGGATCCGCGTGAAACATCGCCATGCCACCGCATCACCTCGTCTTCAGTATGCCGTCCGATTGGACGCACCGCCAGCCCAGCTTGGCATTTGTCATTCCACCTTAGACATGTCACTGGCGTTTTTGCAGTTGTCATGACGTGCGGACAAAAGAGTCTGTGTTATCGGCCTGGCTGCCGGCGGCCAATTGGGAAACTGGAATGTTGCGGCGACACCAGCAACCGAATTCGCATCTGGCCCACGGCCTGGCCACGCGGGCAGACGCCAGGCAGGCCCATAAATTGGGATTCATGCCCCGACCCGTGGCGGGTAGACTTCCGGCATGTCCGCTTCCACCATCCCGGCCTGTGAGCCTGCAGATCATCCGCCTCGCCGACGGCGACAATGGCCGCTGTCGCTTCGGTTGTTCATGCTGATCCTGCTCGCATTACCCTGCGTGGGTGTCGTCGCGATCGTCTGGCGCGCGCGGCCCCTTACACAAATTCAAGTGGATCAACGCGCCTGCTTCGAGGGACTGGCCGGTGACGTTCCGGCGTTTCTCGACATTCGCCTGAATGACATGTTGGTGTCTGCCGACTGGAGTGTCGCCGACGGCGGGACACTGGATCTGATCGGGGGGCTGAAAACGACGCCCGAGTTGACCCTGACTCGGCCCTATGCGTTCCTAGATTCGAACGACGAGCCAGGTGACGGACAAATTTGGAAATCGCGCGAGGCCAGGCTGGTGCTGGCTGGCGACCCGCTCGCTCGGCAGGTTACCGGCCGCTGGTCAGACGGTGCCGGGGTCGAAGTTCCCGTGACGCTGACTCGCATCGCGCGCGGGCAGATCTTGCGCCGCACAGCCGGTTTGATCTTTCAGGGCCGGGGCCGCGCCGTCGAGTACGTGGCACATTATCCGATTCTCGAAGGAACCGACCCGCTCGGTGCAGCCACCCAGCACGCGCTCGAACAACGCGTTCGCCAGGACGCGCAGGAAAACGCAGGCCTTCCCTGGAATGACCTGGACGATTGCTGGATGACGTTTCGTGAGCCCTCGGCACTCAACAACTGGTCTTGCACGGACACCTGGGATGTGCAATACCGCGATCGCCGGCTCGTCAGTCTGTTGTGCAGTTCGTATCAGGACACAGGCGGAGCGCATGGCAACTTCCGCTTTGATGTGCTCACCGTGTGGTGGAACGGTCAGACGGTGGAACAGGATCAGTTGGCCGATTTCTTCCAGCCAGACACCCCCTGGCGTGACGCTCTGATCGCGTTGTGCTGCGAAGATCTGCAACGACAGGAAGCCTCGGCGGCCACTGCTGTGCAGAAAATTCCCGAGATGTTGGAACAGTTCACGATTCGTCCTGACGGGTTGCATGTGCACTTTCCTCCTTACGCCGTAGGCTGTTACGCTGAAGGCCCGTACGAGGTCTGCCTTCCCTTCTCCCGCCTGAGTCCGTACCTGTGTGACACCGGACCCGCGACGGCCCTGCCCGCGCCACCCGACCGGCTCGCGAGTGACCACCCACCCGGCAAATCCAGCCGAGGTGCGTCCCAAACGGACCTCTCCCCGTGAAGCTGGGAGACCGTCCTGTCAAAACTCGGAGGCACATGTTATACGGTGGGTGGCGCTGGCTCATCCTCACCAGACCATGGCAGTTCTCCGGCGACTGCCCCGCGCTGGGGCGAATCGAGAACGGTGTATGACACGGCAAGTTGGAAATGTGCTCAGGAGAATTGTGCGATGCCCAGGTTCTGTTTGGCTCTGCTCCGCTTCTGCCTCTGCATGTGGGTCGGCGTGTCGATGTTTTTCGTCGTGTCGGTCCTCCCTGTGCTGGATGCGCTCGTTAAGGATCGACCGCCCCTGAGCCGATTCAGCCACCCGACATTTTTCTTACCCCCCTACTTTGCCTTTGGCCTGAGCCTGCTGGGACCGGCCCTGATCTGTGCCTGCGCGAGCCTCGGGAACCCGAAAATCGGCGTCCTACGGAGATGGGTCATCGTCGCGCTCGTCGGCGTGATGTGCGCGATTGTCGGCTCGGAATATGCGCTGGTCTACCCGGCGCTCGTGAAGATTTTCAGCCCGGAAACGACCGCAGTCACTGCGTCCTCGGTCGTGTCGGTCTATCTCTTGACCACGGCGTCGAAGAAGTTGGTGCTGGCCTTGTCGCTCATCGCCGCGCTCGTCGCCATCTGGCCCGAACTGAGCAATGATCGACCCGCCGATCTCGAATAAACGACCGTCGCGTCACAGCCGCACTGCCACCCACACAGCGTCTCCCCCGCTTTCGAAGGGGGGAGCAACGGGGGGTAACCGAACGTCTCAGCGCTGTCCGAACACCAGAGGCCCGCGAGCCGTCGGGTTTATCCCAGCGGTATCCGCCCCCGATCCTGCTTCCGGAGCTATCAGCATTCAGCGCCCTGCCGCTATGAAAAAGCCGGCGACAGACCGGACGGCACCCCGGGCCATGCGACAGCCTGAGGCTCCCCGCCGATCCCGCATCGGTGGAAGCCATGAGTGAAGGCTAAACATGACACCCAAATACGAACGCCCCCGGCCGGCCCTGTGCCGGTCGAGGCCATGACTGACCGCTACCGAGCAGGCGTGGCCGCCGTTCGGGTGGTGCTAGCCCGGGCCGCTAGCATTCAGTCACGGCTTCCACTGACGCGGGGTCAGTGGGGAGCTGGTGACAGACACGGGACTGGCGGTGCTGGTGTGTTCGTGGCCCGAAATGACATGATCGGCAAGCTCGACCCCGCACGTCTCAGCGCTGTCCGAACACCAAACGCCAGCGAGCTGTCGGGTTCATCCCGGCGGTATCATCGTGCCTTTCCCGCTACGGATGACACCGCCCAGCTGACCCGCACCACCATGTCTTGCCCATTTCCTATCTTTCAACCAGATGATGTTTCTGACTCATTGCGACCGGCTTTGATCGAGCACGGTCGAACAAGGCGCGCCCAGCGCCCGATTCGGCTCAACAGCGCCAGCTGCCGACATAGTCGCGCGACTCATCACGACGGAGCGTGATGACTACGGGGGCAGCCCCGCAGACCGAATCGCCCCCCCGGCTGCGGTTCCAGTGCTGGTCAACACGGGACCGATATCAGATCAACGTGAACTTCCACGATGAGTTTTGGTAGAATGGAAACAAGATGCAGAGAGGCAGAATTACCAGCTTTGTAAGACGGTCGTGCTGACCGCGGAGGTCACCAGGATAATGATTACCGGAACGG
>JAFEBR010000628.1 GCA_018242565.1 Planctomycetota bacterium
AAAATGTCCCCCCCACCAGCAGAATCACTGTTCCCACATGCAGGATCCGCGACACAGCGGCAATGCTCAGTTCACCAACGTCCATAGAGACCGTTCCGATCGAAGTAAAAGGGGCCTGGCGAACCACGCAGATTCGCCGGCAGTGACGCCTGTTGTCCGCCACTGCCTGGTAAAGAATAACAAATCGGCAAGTGGCGTTCACTCAGGTCAGTGGGCTTTTTCAAGCATCTGAATGAACCGCAGCGCGTGGTTTCGATTGACCGTGTCGCGTTGGTGGAATTGCATCGACGCCTCCCGGGGCCTACGATCTCGTCGGTTTTTGAGATTGGCGCTGCAATGCATGCACATGGCCCCTGGCAGATCCTGAAGTCGCATGACGTCTACCGTGATGCCTGGCTGCACGTCCGTAAAGACGATGTGCTGCGGCCCGATGGCAAGCCCGGGACTCACAGCGCCGTCTTCTTGAGGCCCGGCGTTTCTGTGTTGGCATTGGGGGCCGATCGGCAAGTCTTTCTCACCGAGGAATTCCACTATGCGGTGGGGCGGGTGACCCTGGAGGTCGTCAGTGGCGGGCGCGAAGC
Source organism: Planctomycetota bacterium (assembly GCA_018242565.1). Lineage (GTDB taxonomy): Bacteria > Planctomycetota > Planctomycetia > Planctomycetales > Planctomycetaceae > JACQFH01. Next base: position 582 of record JAFEBR010000628.1, read on the forward strand.
GGACGAATTGCCCTTGGTCGCCGCGCGCCGCGAACTGGAAGAAGAGCTCGGTATTCAGGCTGACGAATGGACGGCACTGGGCACCATTGATCCGTTCACAACCATGTTGAATGGCCCGGCGGATTTGTTTCTGGCACGGGGACTGCACTTCGGAGAGACCCGTCTCGACGCGACTGAGCAGATTCGGTGCGTGTCGGTCGATTTTCTGGAAGCCGTACAGATGGTGCAGGACGGCCGAATCACCCATGCCCCCAGTTGCACGCTGATCCTCAAGGTGGCCCTCTGGTTGCAGCAACATGACCCCAAGGTGGTTCAGGGGATGTTCCCGCTGCCGGGCATTTGATCGGCGTCCGACGGGCCTGATTTATCCCGCAAGACGATTCATAGAAAGCGAGACGTAACGATGATTCTCGATCGACTGGAAAACGCAGAGCTGTATTACCCGTTAAATCCGGGTTTCGCACCGGCGTGTGAGTATCTGCGGCGGACTGATTTTTCAGCCCTGGCGCACGGCCGTCACGAGATTGACGGTGACCGTTTGTTTGTGATGATCAATCGTGTCTCGGGGCGTGGGCGTGAGGGAGCGAAATTTGAATCGCATCGCCGCTACATCGATATCCAGTACACGATTGCCGGGCCGGATGAAATTGGCTGGAAGGCGGTGCCCGAATGTCGACAGGTTGAGATGCCGTACGATTCTCAGAAGGATATGGGTTTGTTTGGCGACACGCCCGAAATCTGGGTGTCGGTTCCCCCGGGGCATTTTGCGATTTTCTTCCCTGAAGACGCGCATGCTCCGTTAGGGGCCCCCACCATCCGCCCGCTCGTCAAAGCGGTCATGAAAATTGCGGTGGATTGGCGTTAACGCGTCTTCATCGCGGACATTGCCCGTCGCAGTGCGCGTGGCGTTCACGGTCCACGAGGACCGACGGCACGGGGTCCCTGATCATTTCCCGAGCAACAGTTCTGCCTCGACGGCGGCCTGTGAATACGGGTACTGGTTGATCACTTCGAGCAGGCGGCGATGTGCGGGTTCGCGGCGTCCGGCACGCAGTAACATTTCGGCCAGTTTTAACATTTCGCGGGCTTTCTGCTCTTCTGGTTTTGCCGCCGCGCTGGCACGCCACGCGGCGCGATCCGCGGCCAGTTGCCGCTGTTTGCGAGATTGTTCGGCTGCCGTCAAGCGTTCCTGATAGGCCTGGCGCGCCGCCTGCAAGAGATGGGCATGCCCGGTCATCTGGTAAATCGGTTGACCCTCCAGAGAGGCGAACACGAGAAAGAACCGGTCGTTGGTGCGACCGACCATCGCCCGCCACGCGGATCGAATCGGAATGCCATATTGATTACGCGATTCGACAACGCCATCGACCGACCAGTGCTCATAGACTGGGCCGGTCGTCTCGTTCATGATCGTAAACGGCTGCAAACGGGTTGAATCCTCGGGGAATTCTGCGGACTCGGGAAACTTGAGCCTGGGGGGGACAAGCTGTCGGGCAAACTGCCGCGCCGCGACAGCGACACCGTCATCGGCCTGCTGCCTGTCGACCGGGGCGGGGAGTTCCGCAGGCACTAGTCCGTCTGTCGGGTGGGGTTGCTCGCCCGGCGGCCCCGCGTTGAACGGACGAGAAACATCGCCGCGAATCGGGCTGTCGCTGTAGCGGAGCGCCCAGGCGGATCCCGCGGCACCCAGCAGGACTCCCACCACCGCCGATATGATCAGAACCCAGCGATTGCGACGCACGACCACCCGCCTGACGTGAAGAGGATCTTAAGAAAAGCGTGAAAACGGCCGACGCGGCGAATCGTTTTTTCGATGGAACCGTGAGCGCAGTGCCGGTCTGGGCCCACTCGCGAGCGACTGGTAACGTACCTCTCGGGCAGATTTGGAGCAAGCTGAGGTTACAGGCCTCGAAGAGGCAATCTCGTCGAACGGCGGCAGGCAGGTTTTACGGGGCCAGCGACCGAATCCGTCAGCCGGGGGCGGCATTTTCTGGGCGGAGCAGTTCGGGAAATCGGGGACCTGTTGAAGTTCTTGAAACTTCTGCGAAGCTGA
>JAFEBR010000062.1 GCA_018242565.1 Planctomycetota bacterium
ACACCAGCGACTGGCTTTCCGGCGAAATCGGACGGCGGACGGCACACTGTTCGAAGACCACCCCTCGTGATTCAGAAAAGTACATGCCGATCGTCACTTGATTCGCCGGGGCGGGCGGAATCTGGAATTCCAGCCCGTGAATTCGCAGGCGATTCGCGTTCTTGAAAAAGTGCCCCCACTGCGCGGCATCGTGGCCACCCGGCCCCAGTTGCTCAAGTTCAATGCGGGTCTGCACTTCACTGATTAAACCGATGTCGTCCGGAGGCGACTGCAATTGCAGGCGTTCGCGGTAGGGACCGCGATCGAGTACCTGCACCACTTCGCCCGCTTGCAGAGCCTCAAGCGCCGCTTGAATCGTATTGAATTTCCCGCTGCCATCCTGGGCGACCGTCAGGATGTTTCGACCTTTAAGCCAGTCCGCCAGCGGCGGCGGTTCGTCGACCGTCCCGCCGGAATTCTCCACCGATGCACTGATCGAATTCGGGGCCCGATCAGGGGTCGGTTCCGCCGGCATGCTGGAAACAATACCCGCTGGGCTCTGGCCTGAACTCGTAGTCCACACCGGCGTTAGCATGAACCAGCCCGCGATGGCGATAATCGTTCCCAACCCGATCAGGCCCGCCACCCCCACCAGGCATCCGATCAACCAAATCGCCGGGCTCCGTCGACGGTTTCCCGTCGCCACGGTGGGCGCTGGGCTGACCACCGTGGCGACCGGAGGGGCTTGTACCGGGACGCAGGTCACCTGGCGGTGATGTTCGAGGTCACTGCGGCAACGCGCCAGCAGGTCGGCGACCTCCTGGGCCGTCTGAAACCGATCCTCCCGTTTCTTTTCCAGCAACTTAAAGATAATTGTCTGCAGCCAGCCGGGCAGACCGGGAATCACGTCATCCAGGGGCCGTGGCGTGTCTTCGCAGACCCGTTTGAGGACGGCCACCGTATTCGCAGCCCGGAACGGTGGCCGTCCGCTCGCCATCTGGTACAGCACCGATCCCAGGCTGAACAGGTCGGCCCGATGGTCCAGTGGTTCTCCGCGTGCCTGTTCGGGAGCCATATACATTGGTGTTCCCGCAATCAGCCCGCTCGAGGTCAGCGTGGCGTCGTCGACAGCGCGGGCCAGACCGAAATCCGAAATTTTAGCCCGGTCTTGAGCCCCACCGGTCAACAGGATGTTGGCGGGCTTAATGTCGCGGTGAATCAACTGGGCCGCGTGCGCGGCTGCCAGACCGGCGGCGACCTGCTGACCGATCCGCAACATGTCGCTGACTTCCAGTGGCCCCTGCGCGTCGAGGCGTTGCTGCAGTGTCTGGCCGGGAATGTACTCCATCACCAGGTAGGGAATCGGCTCCTCCTCAACGGCGTAAATCGCCACGATGTTCTCGTGGGTTACCGCCGCGGCGGTGCGGGCTTCGCGCAAAAATCGCTTCCGCGGAGGCGATGTCGAGGCGAGTTCGGGATTCATCAGCTTGATGGCCACGACGCGGTGCAGCTTTTCGTCGAACGCCTTGGCGACGATTCCAAACGCACCCCGCCCCAGAATCGATTCGATTTCGTAATGCGCCAGACGCCCCAGCCAGCCAGGGCGCTTGGCCGGTTTCAGGAATTGCCGGAATTCACGTTCGCCCGTCGTGTCATCGCCCGCAAGACCGTGTTCGTCGACTTTGGTATCGTTCACCACAGTCTGGCCATAAGAGTCAGTGCCGACCGCCGGGGTTTCGAGGAACTGACTGTTGCGGTCATGGGCCTGCAGTAATTCGTCAACCTGTGTACGCAGTTGCGCATTGGCACCGCAGGCCTGCGCGACATACGCGGCGCGTTCCGCACGATCTGTGATTTCGAGGGCCGACAGAAAGATGTCTCGTTCGTTCATGTTGTCGTTCCGCGACAGATCCACTCATTCATATGGGAAGGCGATCACCGGGACGAGGCAAGCGCGGGTTCCGGCGACCAGATTTCCCGTCCATCATGACGTGGCGCTCTTTTGCCGGGCAGTCCGCCAAAAAAACAGCAAAAAATTCGGAATTGAGATCTATTCCAAATTGGCCGAATCGGGCTCGATCTCCCGTCGTAACCACGCTTTGGCGTAAGCCCAGAGCCGATCAGCAGTTCGGGACGCCAGGCCAAGTGCCTCGCCAGCGTCTTGCAGCGACAGACCGGCGAAGTACCGCAGTTTGACCAGTTCACACGCCGTGGCATCAACCTGCTCAAATCGCAGCAATGCGTCGTCGAGCGCTTCAAGAAACGGGTCCCCCGGTGTGACCGAGATCTCTTCGAGCGGCAGCGTGATGCGCTGCCAGTCGGCTCCATGTTTCTGACGATTTTTCTGGCGGGCCCGATCCACGAGAATCCGCCGCATGGCCTCGGCCGCCGCGCCGAAAAAGTGTCGACGGCTTGACCAATGCTGGACATATTCGACGTCCACCAGCCTGAGCCAGGCTTCGTGCACGAGCGCCGTCGCTTGGAGTGTCTGACCCGGTTGCTCGTGCTCCAACTTGTTCGCGGCCAGGCGACGCAGTTCGTCATACACGAGCGGCAGCAATTTCGCGGCGGCGTGGGCGTCTCCCGCTTCGACTTGTTGCAGGATCTGTGAAACGTTTTGAGACTCGTTCATCCCGCTAGTGGCTCTGGCATACGGGCCGAAAAGGGCAAAGCGTTGTATTGTCGTGAGATCCTGGATGAGATCCCT
>JAFEBR010000629.1 GCA_018242565.1 Planctomycetota bacterium
GCAGAAGCAACGGCCGGCCGGGGACGTGTCGCGTGCGGCTGTCGCTAACGGGACGGCGTCTGCTCCGGGCTTCCTGGGCCGAGTCAAACGGCGGATTCATCCCCTGTTGGGGAGCCACGCGGAAACCGCCGGGATAAACCCGGGCGGCTCGCTGGCGGTTGATGTAAGGCACGCGACGCACCCGGAGCGGTGTACCTCGAATTTAGCCGCGGACGACGAAGGAAATCACTGTAACCTCCGCCACATCCCGGCATCGAATCACTTCATAACCCGGTCCGAGCAATGTGGCTCGGAGGCAAAGATGATGGTTCCGTATTGGAGTTTGAGTGATGAAACAGTTCCGAATGTTCGCCTTCGTTGTTGCGGTGGGCCTCAGTCTGGGTGCCGTGGTGGTCGGATGCAGCCAGTCACCGCCCACGTCCACAAGTCAAGGACAAATGAGCGGCAACAAAATGGGCGACGATAAAATGATGAGCGGAGACAAAATGATGGGGGGCGACAAAATGATGAGCGGTGACAAGATGATGGGGGGTGACAAAATGTCGAAAGAGGACCAGGGCCAGTAAACGCCACGTCGCCATGTTCGGTCAGCACGTTCAGATTTTTGATAACCGGGTTGGCCGGTTCCGCATCGTCTCGGACGGCCAACTTGGACTGAATCTCGATCGGCGACCGTGTCCAAAAAACAAAGCCACCGTAACAATGAAAGCTCGATCACAACAGCGGGGGCCATCCCGAAGTTCCACGGGATCGTGATGCTGCGCCCAGCAGAAGTGGTTGTGCCCCCGCGGGCCCGACTCTGCAGAATGTCCCCTTGTCAGTCGCTGGAATTACAACCAGGAAGAAATCAACCATGACCGACGAGCAAATGCTCGCTGCCGAGATCACGCCGGAACCGTTGTACCTGGCCCGTCGGCGGTTTTTGAAATGGGGTGCCGCCGCGGCCAGCATGCTGGCGACCGGAGTGGCCTACCGCCGGCTGAACCGGGTAGGAGCCATGTCGGTGGACACGGATCGAATCGCGGATTACGTGCCTGCTGCCGAATCGTCTTTGAAATCCGGGTATCGTGTTGACGAGACGAAGACACCCATCGAGCAGGTGGCCAACTACAACAATTTCTACGAATTCACGACGGACAAAGAGGCGGTCAGTTCGGTCGCGAAGAATTTCGTGTCGACACCGTGGCAACTTACCGTGGATGGGATGGTGCATAAGCCCGGCACGTTCGACGTTCGCGAACTGATGGCGGACTTTCGCCTGGAGGAACGGATCTACCGGATGCGCTGCGTCGAGGCGTGGTCAATGGTCATTCCGTGGATCGGGTTTCCGCTGGCCAAACTGATTGAACGTGTCGAACCGATGAGCACTGCCCGGTTTGTCGCGTTCGAATCGCTGAACGATCCAGAGCGCATGCCCGGCCAGCGGAAAGCCGTGCTTGACTGGCCCTACGTGGAAGGGTTGCGCCTGGACGAGGCGATGCATCCGCTGACGATCCTGGCCTTGGGGCTGTACGGCCGGATCCTGCCGCCGCAGAACGGCGCGCCGATTCGGCTGGTGGTGCCTTGGAAGTACGGTTTTAAGGGGATTAAGTCCATCGTCAGAATTTCGGTCGTGGCGGCTCAACCCCCGACCACCTGGAACCGTCAGGCGCCGCGCGAATACGGGTTTTTCGCCAACGTCAATCCCGAAGTGCCGCACCCGCGCTGGAGTCAGGCGACCGAACAACGTCTGGGTGAGGCGGGTCGCCGCGCTACGCTGCCGTTCAACGGCTATGCCGATCAAGTGGCGCACCTGTATCAGGACCTGGATTTGCACGTCAACTTCTAATCAAGCCGGATCGCTATGCAAGTCGATCGTTTCACAAAATGGGTTGTCATCGTCAATTGTGCCGTCCCAGTCGGGTTGCTGACCTGGGATGCCATCAACGGCCGGCTGGGAGCGAACCCGGTCAATTTCGCCATCCGCACGACCGGCATCCTCTCGCTCATCTTTCTTATTTTATCGCTCGCCGTGACGCCGCTGATGCGGCTGGCCCACTGGAGCGCGCTCGGGCAATTCCGGCGGGTCATGGGGCTGTACGCATTTTTTCACGCGGCGGTTCACTTCGGTTTGTTCTATCTGCTCGATCGCAAGGCCAGTGTCGCGGACACGTTCGCGGAAATTGCGACGCGCCGCTACCTGCTGGTGGGTATCGTGGGGCTCATCATCATGGTGCCGCTTGCGATCACATCGACGAATCGCATGATTCAGCGGCTGGGCCCCAAGCGCTGGAAATGGTTACATCGCCTGGCGTACCTCGCGGCGATTGCGGGGGCCCTGCATTACTACATGCTGGTTAAGGCTGACACGACCTGGCCCCTCATCTTTGCAGCGGTCTTGGGCGTGCTGCTCGGATATCGTCTGGTCGCTCACTATCGGCAACTTCGGGCCGATTCCTACGCCCTGCGTCATGCCCCTGTACCATCGTCTCCAGAGGGGAATCGCCCGCAGCGCTGGGAAGGGAACCTGCGCGTCGCCGCGGTGTTCGTCGAGACACCGGAAGTGCGGACGTTTCGCCTCGTGCCGACGAAGGGCACAACACTACCGTTTGCACATCTGCCAGGCCAGTTCCTGACACTGCGATTGAACATTGATGGTCGCGAGGTGCGCCGTTCATATACCATTGCCTCGCCGCCGAGCCGATCGGCTTATTGCGAGCTGTCGATCAAACGTGAGGAGAACGGTCTGGCCTCGCGCCACGTGCATGATACGCTGCAGGCGGGCGAGTTGGTGAACATCAGCGCCTCCGCGGGGCGCTTCACGTTCACGGGCCTGGAAGCCGAAGAAATTGTGATGCTCGCTGGCGGTGTTGGCATCACGCCGTTGATGTCCCAGATCCGGTATCTCACGGACATCGGTTGGCCGGGTCAGATGCAACTGATTTATTCCGTTAAGACGGAAGCCGATATCATCTTTCGCCAGGAACTTGACGAACTCCAGCGACGGTATCCCAACCTGCGCGTGATCGTGACGTTGACGCGGGACACGTCGCCCGGCTGGACTGGATTGCGGGGGCGCATCACCGGCGACCTGCTCATCCAATGTGTCCCCCATCTCGCGAAATGCCGGGTCCATCTGTGTGGTCCCAACGAGATGGTTGGACCACTGAAGCAGGTTCTCCAGACTCTTGGGATCCCTCTCCAGCAAATCCATTCGGAGTCGTTTGGTTCGCCCAGTCGCCAGCTTTCGAACGCGCCGGCGGCCCCCGGTTCCGTGGCGAACGGCTCGGACAATTCCGAAACCGTGCCGGCTTTCCGGTTACGCTTCGCCAAGAGCAATCGAGAAATCGCCGCCGTGGACGGTAAGACGATTCTCGACCTGGCTGAATCACATGGCATTGCGATTCCGTACGACTGCCGCGCCGGCGTCTGCGGGCAATGCAAGACCCGGCTGATTTCCGGTTCGGTCGAGATGGACTCTGAGGACGCGATCGAAGCGCGGGAACGAGCTCAGGGGCTCATCCTCGCCTGTCAGGCCCGGTGCCTGGAGGATGTGGTCGTGGAAGCGTGAAGTGGGAGTTCAGCCTGGGCAGCGGACCACCAGTGAAAACGGGTGGCAAAAGCAGGTCGGCTGAGGCCGACTGAATACTGTGCACAGGCCATATTGCAAACAGAAACGGGGGCGTTGTCCGTTGGCCCTGATCGTCCTGTCGAACGCGCGGTAAATCGCGGCGCTCGAGCCCTCGAAATCGGCACGCCGACAGGTGCGCCTCGTGAACCCCAAGCATTGCCCCGGAACCGTCAACGGATTTGAGGAATTCGCACGGTCATTTCCATTTGTGTCGCTCACTGTGATGATTTCGCCCTTGCAGGGCTGTTGCGCGGTTAATTCCGTCCACCCGAGGCGTGGCTCCGGGCTGAAACATTATGGAATCGCGTACGACACTCAGCGCGTCGCGATGTGGTCCAGCGCACTACGTTTGAGGATCGCCCACGGTCTTTCAGTCGCTGATCTAAGCAATCCCACGCCGCCCCGGTTGCGCGCCGTGCATTAAGGCGTCCGCGGAATTCGGGCCATTTTCATGCGCAAACCATGGCAAATACCCGCCCGCATGGTCAGAAATCGGCTAGCCGAAGGAAGGAACCGGCGAATCGCACGCTTGGCCCGCGATTCGGGTTCTCTGCAAAGTTCACTTCAGGCTGTGTCCCCATGTTCGTCTTTTGTGGAGCTTTTGCCGCGAGGATCGATGCGTGTCATAGATCTACTTAGCGCTTCAAATGAACGGCTACGCGCTCACGCTTTAGACGCGCGTACCCGTGATTTCGGTGCCAGTTGATCGGCCGCCAAACGTTCCAAAGCAGTTCGAAGCCCATGTCGGCTAAAATTGAATCAAACTCACTGATCATGTCGAGTTTCGAAAAGTCTAGCGCCGTCGGAGTCCCAAGAACTGTCGCCAGGAAACCGCCTGATCGCAGCATACCCTTTGACAGTGTGGCGAATTGCAAAATTCCTTTTCTGTATTCCTCAAGTGCTCGTTCACGATTGAACCGTTCACGGCGCTTTCCGAATTCCGCGTCGCAGTCGATGTCCAGTTGATCGGGCATCGTCAGGTAGTACGACAGTCGCTGTCCAAGACTGTAATCGGCCATGCAGAGGTACGGTGGTGATGTGATGATTGCTCCGACTGACCCTTCGCTGACCCCGTAATCTCCAATTCGTCCGTCCCGAACGTTTGCACGCACCGCCCGGCAACGGCTCAATTCGGTTTCAGCAGTCTTTCCATCTCGCTCGAACTGAGCGTAAAGGGCCTCGGTCGTCTGCAAATTGCGCTCGATGCGAGCGAGAAAGAGCGCGATCGCGTCCTGGTATGGCGGACACTCTATACCCTTTTCAAGTGGGGTATTATCAGCGAAATAGCCGTGTTCCTTTCCTTTTCTACCGGTGCATGATGTAATAATCGCAGAAAAGCAGGCCATCAGAAACTGTTGCGCAGTTGGCTCACGACGTTTGTCAATAAAGTGTTTAATCTGGAGTAACTCGCCGAACGTCTTTTTGTGGAACCATTTATCCTTCAGATTGAAGTCTGGAATCACTGCGTGTGCGGACGACGAGATCGCCTGCCGCGAGATCGCCCGCAGCCTTTGCCGCGACGCAGCATCAAGAAAAGTAATTCGGGCGCGGGTGGCCAAACATGCAATTGAGTTTGAATCGCCGGAAACGACAGTGCAGCCAAGTTTGGCGCCCTCAACCGCGGTCTGCCCGGTGCCGCCAAATGGGTCGACGATAATATCGCCTTGAAGTCCAAGTGCAACGATAAGGCCGGCCGGGATTGCGTGCACGAAGGTGCCCGGATAGGGATGACAACTGTCGTTCCGCGAGAGCCGAAAACCCCAGTTGCCAAAGCTGCCGAGGTTATTGACTATACTGGTCTTCCGTTCGGTGTTGGGTTGACCCCAAGGACGCGTAGCGCCCCATTCCACTAATCTCGGCAATAATCGTTGTGAGAAGTTTTTGACCGTCACAGTCGCGTCATCCGGGAGATTTGCTCCCGAACGACGCAAGCAGTTTGGAAGATTTCCCTCTCGAACCCGGCCCCCGAGCTTAAAGACGAGCAATGCTCCAGGCGAAGGTGGAAATAGGTCTTTATGCCGGACAGACTTGGCGTGACGTGCCTTGATTACCATTACAAACGGCTGAAACCATCGACTTGAGATCGTGTCCTCTATCCATGACACGGCCTGCGGCTGGCTGATTACATTTAGCAGATTTTCACGGTCGATATCGACATGGGCGACTTTCTGTGCTGCCTCTAACAATCTGTACCGTTGCGTCAACTCCTCGATCGAGGCGTCGCGAACGTGCTCATCCGGGTCTCGCAGGTTCTCAAGCTGAAGTAGAAATCGCTCGTCGGTGTTCCAAATTAGCGAACGCCGTGACATGCCCGCGCGGATTGCACGCCGCATAAGGTGCTGCAGAAACGCTTGACGCCCGAGTTCTTCGTCTCCCGAATTTAGGAATCGACCGTACAGCGCTGTGCGATATTCTCGCCATTCCGCGACCGCCGGGTCAGAAATGGCGTCGAGCTCCGTCGGCGGGGACTGCCGGACCGCCAACCAATCCGCGACCCGTGGCGGGATTGTCGGGTCAACTTCGATGCCTAGATACCGGCAGGCTCGGGTCACGTTGTCTGCGTTGTCAAGATCGACGCTTCCGTGGACTAGAAAGCCGAAGTCGCCGTCGCCAACTACCATTCTCGCGACCTCGTCTGGGTCGACTTTCACCCCGATCGACTTCGACAGTTGCTCGCAGATAGTCCTAAATTGCGGCAACTGCGACGCGAACACCGGCGTATCGACGGCGAAATCTTGGTCACCACGACTGCACAATAGATTTTGGCTCTCTAGCTCATGGTCAAAACCTTCGAGCACGTATTCGGCGGTGTGCGCGAAAGGCGGCGTGGCGACGTCGTGCAGCAGCGCTGCGAGCGTAAGGTGGACGCGGTCCCGTTCCAGCATCTCTCGTTTTTCCGCGCAGCGCAATGCAAGCCACGCGACTGCAATCCCGTGCTCCCACCTGCTCGGTCCGCCAAAGTCCTTAAACTGAAACGAGTCTACGTTCGATAGTCGCACGCCGCGCAGGCGGACAAACTCTGGAATTTTCAGGAACGGGACGAGCCAGTCTGGCAATTGCAATGTGCCGTAAAGAATGTCCGTAAATTCAATCATTGGTCAGCGTCTCCTGGCCCAAAGCGCGAGCCACGCGACGATTGATGCAATGAAATTTGGCGCCACCTCCGCTAAGTCAACGCCATTCGGCGCATTCGACCAATGAATGATCGACCAAACGACTAACCCGACACCACAGATCGATACCGTCCATCGCAGCGTACTTGATGTTCGCACTTGGTCCAGCCATATCAGTGGGCTGACGACGCGCTTTCTTCGCATTTCGGCTTGGACGTGCCCTAAAACTTCAAATGCAATCGCGTTGGTTCGAGACGAGATCATAACGCCCGAGTGCGGATATCGAAATTTTCCGGCTAAAACGTCGTCGATAATGCTCTTGAGCCGTAACTGCGCGCCGAATGTCGAAAATCGCTTGTAGAAGGACAACCTCGCCGCCAGCGCCAGTAGGTAGAGCTGCCACGGAACGCGGACATAAAATGTGTGTTGGCTTCGCCAGTACTCGACGTTTTGTTCGAGATGCTCTCCCCGAATGAGCCTTTCCATTCGGTTCCAGATCACGTCGAAAATGGTAACCAGTTTTTGTTCAGAGTTAAGGTCGTATTGATCGGCTCGCTTCCGAAATACGAGCGCGTAAAGGCAAACAATTCTGATGGTTACGTCCCCGTCCCAATGTGGAGCAGTGCTCGCCGATCCAGCGTCCTCGCTTAATTCGTCAAGGAGGAATTGCGTCGGCTTGGCGACATCTTCATCAGCAGCGGCGAGGGCCATTGTTGCGTAAGCGGTTGGGAGCAGGTCCGGCCCGCTTTCCGGCTGATCTAGAAAATATCCCCAGGCGCGTTCTTCAAGTTGGCCTTTTTTGAGGGACTGTACGAGAACTCTGTGGATTCGGTCTGAATTTGGTACTGAGGTCGGTAGACAGCTCACCGCAAGCAAGAGCTCCGCAGTTTTAATTGTATTCTGGGCGTCAACCTCAATACTGCTCAATGACGTCGGGTTATCGGATTTGGATTCGGCCTCGGCGCGGTCGAGCGCATACCGTACGAGACGGGTGAGAGTCTCGTTTTTCTCCTTGTCTGGAGCTGGGCTCTGGGTGATGACTGCCAGCGCGGCGGCGGTTCCGTGTAGCCCGCGCTGTGGCACAGTTCGGGCGGAATCACCGAGAAACTGGCCGCACGCTGCGACTAATGGGTCGTGCAAAGCCGCTGTTTGCGCGCCGTGGGTGCATTGGTCGCAAAACAAGGAGATGATTTTGTTTCGGGCCGCGTCGAGGCGTTCTCGAATTTCTTTGTTACTGAGCTGCATTAGCTGCATCGCGAACAAGTTGTTGAATCTCTGCGCTGAACGTCGTCCTGCGTCCGTCGCGGTGGCCGAGCTCCGGGAGCGGAATTAGGCGGCCATCGGGCAGCCGCAGACGAACGGAAGTTTCTCGCGTTATCCGCCCAATCGGGGAAAATCCGAGGTGCACCAATCGGTCGTGAACTTCGGGCGGGGTTGTCGCCAAAAACTGGAAATCACCTCCGCTCCCAAACGCAAGCGACCAGGCCGGTACGTTCAGTTTTTCCGCAACGGACGATGATTGACGCGACAATGGTATCGATGTCGCCTCGACTATAGCGCCTACGCGACTAGCGCTGCATAGTTGGCAAAGGTCGGCACCAAGCCCGTCGCTTACGTCGGTTCCGCCTACGCTTAATGCCAGTTCAGACAGGCCGCGAGATTGCGTGAAAGGCAGGGCTGGCGTAGTCAGTGTCCTCACAGCCCACTGTCTAGAATCATCGTCCACAGCGAGCCCACTTAGTGCGAGGACCGCTGCGCTGCAGCCACCTAATTCGCCAGACGTCCAAAGGATGTCACCTTCACGGGCGCGGAATTTTAGGAACAGATTCCGTTCTGACGGCGCGTAGCCGAGCGCGGTGCTGCAAACCGCCGTTGCCCGTCCAAGCTTCGTGTCACCGCCTACGATCGGGATGTTCCACCGTTGTGCCTCATCGTTCGCCCCAACGATGAGGCGCTGAAAGTCGACTGCAGTCGAATCACGTGGCATCGTTACGGCAAGCAAAAGCGCTCTCGGAGCGGCACCACTCCCGAGCAAATCCGCCAGGCTCGCCGCGACGGCGAGTCGACCGATCGTGGCATGGTCTCCAATGTCCAGCTCGACCGCAATAGGGCTTGAATTAACGTAGTCTGTCGTTGCAACCAGAAGTCCGCTATCCCATTGCATGACCGCACAATCGTCGTCATTCACTCCCGCTAACAACCCGGTCGCTGTGGCGCGGGTTGGAAGTACGGTCGCTAACCAACTTGGCATCGCGTCCGGATCTAGCGGTTCAGCCATTTCGATGGCTCCAAAAATCCAGTGTTTCCTGAAGAAGATGCGAGCGCGGCAATGCACGCCAGTCGCATGCAGCCAACCCAATGTTGCTGCAGATTGCCTGGCGCACCATCTGTGATGGTAGCCCAGTTGCGTCGAAAATCCGAGTTTCGCCTAAGTTTCCTCGAAGGAAAATGTACGGCATGCCGCGAGGTGGAAGCGTCAGTTCGCGGCCCCGATATATTGGCTCCAAAACGCC
>JAFEBR010000630.1 GCA_018242565.1 Planctomycetota bacterium
CGAAGTCAGCGAAGAGGAACTCGAGCATCTGAACATCACCCGCGCGAAGTTCCACGGGGAATGGAACTATTCCATCAAGCCAAGACGCCAGAAATTGTAAATGTTATTTTTTCGCCCTGCCTAAGTTTGTCCCACCGTGTGAACGCACTGAGACCAGTCGTTCAGACACCACCCACCTGCCGCGGAATTGGCTCCCTAAGCCAACTGAACTCATGCGTCCAGAGATCGTTGCGATCGTGCTGATGTACGGATTGGCCTGCCAGTCGCAGGCTGGGGAACCAGCGGGCACGCCGCCGACGTGGCATGAAATCCGCGAGACAGGACGGGCCAAGTCCCTGTTCCTCAAAGACGCGGGCAAACCAACCCCTGCCACGCCAGCCGTCCCTACCCCTAACCTCGACCTGTACCGCAAGTCGATCGAACCGGTCCTGACCCGGCATTGCCTGGCCTGTCACGGGCCCGAGTCGTCGATGGGCAATCTGCGCGTCGATCGATTGAATGCCGATCTGCTGGCCGGGCCTGACGTCGATCGCTGGCGCGGCATCTATAAGGTGCTCAGCAATTCGGAAATGCCGCCGCAGGACGAAGCCGAGTATCGGCTGTCGGATGCCGACCGCAGCCAGATCGTCGATTGGCTCAGCGAAGAACTGGGCAAAGCCTCGGTCGTACGCCGCAACAGTTCGCAGCATTCGTCGTTTCGGCGGATGACGAAATACGAATACAACTACGCCCTGCAGGATCTGCTCGGGTTGCCTTACCCGATCGCGAACAGCCTGCCCCCCGAGGCGGCCTCGGAAGAGGGTTTTCAGAACCGAGCCGACTTACTGCAAATGTCGGCGATGCAATTCGAGGCCTATCGGGAACTGGGCCTGAAGGGCCTGCAGCGCGTCACGGTCACGGGAGAACGTCCGCCGGCAGTCACGTACCTCATTTCGATGCCGGAAGTGATGCAGGCTGTGTCGGGTGACAAATCCAAGCTGTTCAACCGGGCCGACGACAGCTATCGCGATCACCGGAACCGACCGCATCTGCTCGATCGATCCACCGGTGCGGCGATCCATTACGGCGGCGGAGACCCCAAGCCTCGGCCGGGCGAATTCGCCGGCCACAACCCCGAAGTGTCCCCCGTGGTCTTCGTCCTGCCGCGTTCGCAGGAACTGAAGATCAATCTCGACCGCTTTCTGCCCGATGAAGGGACGCTGCGGGTGCGGATTCGCGCCGGACGCACCACGCAAGAGCCGAATGAATATGTCGGCCTGCGGCTGGTTTTCAGTGCGCACACCAGTAACAACGCGTACTTCTCGCAGGTGGTCACGCCACGCGATCTGCCTGTCACCGCCTCGGCCGACAAGCCGGAGTTCATCGAGTTCGACATTCCGCTCAGCGAAATCCAGCGGAACCCGTTCCGCAAACTGGAAACCACCTTCCCCCGACGGGATGAGTTTCTGCACATTCAAAATGAATCGAACACCTCGGGCGGGAAGGAACCGCTGCAGGTGGTCATTGATTACATCGAAATCAGCGCACCGCATTTCGATGCCTGGCCGCCGCAGAGCCATCTCAATATTTTCCCGGCTAGCCCCAACCAGGGGGACGAACGGCTGTACGGCCGGGAAGTGCTCACGCGCTTCCTGGAGCGCGCCTGGCGACGTCCGGTCACCGACGCGGAAGTGGACCCGTTCCTGGAGCTGTTCGCGACCTATCGGCCCGACTTCGACACGTTCACCGGAGCGATGCGGGAAGTGCTGGCGACGGTCCTGGCGAGCCCCGAATTCCTGTACCTGACGCACAGAACCGCTGCGAGTGAAACCACGGCGCGGGACCCGATCAGTGATCTGGAACTGGCCAGTCGGCTGTCGTTCTTTCTCTGGTCGAGTCTGCCCGATCAGCCACTCGTACAGCTGGCCCGTGACGGGAAGCTGAAAGACCCGGCCGTTCTCAAGGCGCAGGTGGATCGGCTGCTGGCCGACCCGCGGGCCTCGCGATTCTCGCAAACCTTCGTGGAACAATGGCTGGGGCTGGAAGGGCTGAACAGCGTCACGCATGTCAAAGACGAGGCGTTGCGGTCTGCCATGCGGCACGAGCCGGTCGCCTTTTTCGAGACCGTGTTGCGTAACAACGGCAGCGTGATGGATTTCCTGCATTCCGATTATGTCGTCGTGAATGAACGGCTGGCTCAGCACTACGGCATCCCCGGCGTGTTCGGTCCGCATTTCCGCCAGGTCGCGACACCAGCCCCCACGCCGCGGAGTGGCATCCTGACGTGTGCCGGATTGTTGGCGATGAATTCCGACGGCACCGATTCGCATCCGTTGAAGCGCGGCGTCTGGCTGCTCAAACGGATTCTGCAAGATCCGCCGCCGCCACCACCGGCCGTCGTGCCCAAGGTCGATCTGACCGATCCGCGTATCCTGGAGATGACTTTGAAGGAACGAATCGCCGACCACCGCAACAAGGCGGCCTGCATCTCGTGCCATTCCCGGATCGATCCCTGGGGCATTGCCTTCGAGAACTACGACAACCTGGGGGCCTGGCGGACGAACATTAAGAACAAGCCGGTGGATGCCACAGCGGTGTTGTTCAACAAGCAGGAACTGGCGGGAGTCGAGGGACTGCAGCGGTACCTGCTGTCGGATCGGCAGGATCAGTTTGCCCGCTCGCTCGTTCACAAGATGCTTTCGTATGCTCTGGGTCGGCCGCTGACATTTGGCGATCAGGCCGATGTCGATCAACTGACGGCCCAGTTTCGCAAACAGGGAGATCGGCTGGCCGATTTGATACATTTGGTCGTTCACAGCAATCTGTTTCACTCGAATTGAAGGGCAAACACCGGTGATGAACCAGCAACCTGTCCGCCTGCACCGTCGAAACTTCCTGCGTGGCGCCGGCGTCGCTTTGGCTTTGCCCTGGATGGAATCGCTCGTCCGGGCGAATTCGACTCCCAGTGACACGCCCCGGCGATTTTTGAGTGTGTACCATCCCGATGGCGTCGGCTTGCCTTTGAAGACCGACCCGGCGTGGAACGATTGGTGCTGGTTCCCGCGTGGTGGCGAGAAAGATTTTGAACTGACCAAGGTGCTCGACGTACTCGAACCCTTGCGCAGTGACATCACCATTTATTCCGGCCTGTCGCATCCGGCGGCCCGAAAAATCCACGGGCATTCGAACGCCGACCAATACCTCACCGGCGCCGCCATTCCTGCCGACGGGCTCTACCAGAATTCCATCTCGGTCGATCAGGCGATCGCCGAGCAGACGGGGGATGCCACCCGCCATGCATCGCTGGTGCTGTCCACCAACGGCGGGATTGGCGGACCGCGCGGGGCGCAGACGCAGTCGTTCAATCGGGAAGGGCGGCCCATTCCGGCCATGAACCGGCCGAAGCAGATTTTCGATACGCTGTTCGTGACGAGTGGCAAAGACGCGTTCGCGCGTCTGGCCCGCAGCAAGAGCGCACTCGATCTACTGCTCGCGAATACGCGGTCGCTCGAACGGTCGCTGTCGAAAAAAGATCAGCAGACCCTGAAGCAGTATCTCGATTCGGTGCGCGACACCGAAGTGAAACTGGCTAAGGCCCAGAAGTGGATCGATTCGCCCGCGCCGGCGATCGACACGGCCCATCTGCGTCTGGACGCCACGCCCGAGGAAGCCCGGCTGTACTTCCAGACGATGTACGAACTGATTTATCTGGCCTTCCTCAGTGACACGACGCGGGTGGCGACGTTCCAGTTGGGACGCGAAAACGGCGAAGGTCCTCACGACCTGCTCTCGCGCGCGGTGGGTCTGGATGGTGCGCACGGACTGACGCACGCCGTCAAGCAGCCCAACGGTTGGAAGAACCTGGGAACCTACAATCGGTACCAGGCCGAAGAGTTTGGCCGATTCGTGCAGAAACTGAAGGATACGCCCGAACCGAATGGCGCGGGGAACATGCTCGACAACACCTTTGCGATGCATGGCTCGGCGTCGAGCAGTTTCCATCTGTCGCGGAATTATCCGATCATCTCGGCTGGCGGCAAGAACCTGGGCTTTACGAATGGCCGGTATTTGAAGTTCGGCAAGGGGAACGAAGACAACCAGGCCGGGGCGGGGATCGACACTGATGCCGGCTGGCAAGCCGAGTTGCAGGGGGAAGAAGAACCGCTCGCCCGGCTGTTCATCACGCTGCTGCAGCGGTTCGGAGTGGAAACCGATACGTTCGCCGGTATTACGGGGACGCTGGAGCGGGTGTGACGGAGGCGGTGGGTGGCGCGTGGGCGATGCGAGACGGTACGTGCGGGCTCAAGCCCGCACTACGGGACTCGCTGGCCGCGCGGAATCCCCCTTTTAACAAAAAGGGGGGGCGCTTGGGTCAGTATATTATTGGGTGGACGTTTTTTCTCTGCAGGCCACACATGCCCTCGAGTTCTGGGACGTGCTCTCAGCCAGAGATCAATCGCCGGGGATTACGTTAGAGGCTGCGTCGCTGGGGGCGGTCGGCAGGATGACCAGCGCTTGATGACAACCTCCGTTTCAGCTACGACTGCCTGGTACGTAGTAGTCCGCAGACAAGTGGCTCAAATACCGTGCATGGATCAGATCATCTCGTTTGGTTCGACGTCAGCCCGTGCAATATGACGGACGGTGAGCACTTCCACGAGATCGTCTGTAATTCGAAATAAAATGCGGTGGGTCGGTCTGCGTCCGATGCCGAATAACAGTACCCGCACATGGAATGCGGCGAGTGATGTCTCGTGAGCCGTCGGGCATCGTTCGGGATGCCGTGCCAGGGTCGCAATCCACTCGCGAACTTTGGACAGCCAACGAACGGCTTGTTCGAGTGAACGGTTCTCAGCCCACCAGATGGCAGCTTCTTCGATGTCGTTTTCTGCCGTGCTGGTCAGCAGTACGCGGTAATTCATGTGCCGAATCTGGCCCGCAGCCTGCTCTCGATGTCATGGATCGCTTCATCCAGGGGTTGGACTCGTCCGGATTCCGCGTCAGACACTCCCTGCAGCACGGCAGCCATGTCTGCCTGCTCAGAAAGCGAATTCAACATCGCCGGATCGACGAGGAAATACACCCGCCGAGTCTGTTCGTCTTCGATTACGATCGGACATCCTTGATGATTCAAGGCGTCGCGTTGTTCGGCAGTCAGCTTGGGAATCATGTGTGATGTTCTCGTCTCGGTTCTGTCCGTGACACCTTCCGCACGACATCGATCGCGACGAACGGTCTCGCTGGTGGGGCGAGTTCAGCAATCGCGGGCATT
The DNA here is from genome assembly GCA_018242565.1 of Planctomycetota bacterium. Taxonomy (GTDB): domain Bacteria; phylum Planctomycetota; class Planctomycetia; order Planctomycetales; family Planctomycetaceae; genus JACQFH01. The sequence continues at coordinate 5,252 of JAFEBR010000630.1, forward strand.
AAATCGGCGATGTCAGAAATCTTAACATTCCTGATGGAGCAGAGAAATCGCAATCTGAGCAAATCTTGGGGTTTTCCGTTGGTCAGCACGTTGGCCTGTGAATCTGATCTTTTGCAGACTGGCATTCTCAGAATGCGCTGGGCCGATTGTCGTTCAGCATGGCGCGACTCCGCTTAGGCCTTCGAATGGGTTGGCGGGGGCGATGTACCGTGCGATTATTCCCCCTGCCCCCCTTCGAAAGGGGGAACACGCGGTTTGGGTGGCTCGTTGTCGTTGAGAAACGAGGTACGTGCGGGCTCAAGCCCGCACTACGGGGTAAGGGGGCCGATCTCTGCCACTGTATCACGCAAGAGCTCGTCGCCGGGGGCCCGGCCGGTTAGAACAGTGAAAAGCGTTTGCGTTTCACGAGGGGTTGGCCTTCGGCGTCGGTGCCGATGATTTCGTGGGTGGCGCCGGGGGGCAGGGGCTGGCCTTCCGGCACAGCTTCGCCTCGGGCGACCAGGCCTTGAATGAAGTGCTTCCGGGCGGCTTTTTCCTGTTCCGGAGTCACCGCGGGGACCTGATCCGCCACCTTGGGCTCAGCCTTCGCGACCGGCTTGCGGGCCTTCGAGGCTTTCGGTGGCACCGATTTTTTGGACGCTTTTTTTTTCGCCATGACAGACTCGCACTTCTTCCGGGACTGTCGGCACCACACGACACAGACGGCGGTCGGGGCGAGCGATTCGCCCCGACCGGACGTCTGTCGGACAACATGTGCCACATACCGACTTGCCAGGACGTCTTTTATTCTACCAGATCGCGCCGACAGCCACAGAGGAATCGGACGCGTTCGAGTTTCAGACCGTTTTTGACCTTAATGAGCTGGTGCGTATGCAGTCGATCCGACGATTGACCGGCTTTCATTCCCAGCCCTTTCGTTGGCTTGCCGGTCTCGAGACGATTGTGTTCGACCAGCACCGAGACAAACTGATGGATCGCCGCCCGTACGTCGTCGAGCTTGGTTTCCTGGGCGCGGGTGTGACCCCCGGCGACCGAGAGTGATGTCGAATGCTCGACGACACCGTCCACGAGCAGCGCGCCGGAACCGAGGCCGAAGTCGGACGCCGGCAACGACAGTTCAACGGTTTCTGTCTTGGCGATGCCCGCCTTATTGATCTCGGCGAGTGCCGCCCGCACCGATTTTGTGACGCTGGCGGCCGCGGTCACGGCGGTCGCCGACAAGATCTTGCGCTTCACAAACGTGGATGACAGAGCCGTCCGGTATTTGCCCTTGAACCGAGCCGTGTCGGCATCAATCATCCGCGCCGCGACCTGGGCGAAGAAATTGGGTTTGACCGGAGCCGCCGCGGTGGCGTCCATCAGCAGGGCGCCCATATCCCGAGCCGCGGCGACCAGTGTGGCATCGGTCGGCTTTGTGGAGAGCACCCCCAGCATCTTCGACAGGATCTCGTAGAACGCGCCGGTGAATACCCGCGAGAACGAATGCACCTCGGCACACAACTGGGTCGCAGGGGCCGAATTGGGCAACGTCTGCGGATCGACATACGCGAACCGATTCCAGGCATTCCGCAGGCAGTCGGCATCAACGGCGGTCGGGGCAATCTGGCGAATGGCCCAGCCCAACTGCTCGGCACAGCGGGAGAGGACCGACGCCTTATTCCCAGTCAGGGCCGCCAGTGCCGCCGCGCGCACCCCCGGCAACTGCAGTGCCGAAAGAATCGCGCTCATGTCGCCGAACGCCTCGTGAAAGGAGCCGACTTCAATGTAATGGGCGTTCCACAACTGGGGTCGATGCGCGTCGAGACAGGCGTGACCCAGTTCGTGGCAAACGACATCGGGGCTTTCTCCCGAATAGACGACCTTGCCCCCGGCGGTGTCATGGAAGAAGGCCAGTTGCGAGCGGTCGTAGTAGGCGTTGAGGTCCACCCCGTTGTCGAGCCCGATGGGAAGCACCGAGCCGACCGACGATTGCCACTTGGTGATCCCCTGGGCCGCCCAGAAATCTCCACCTCGGCGGACCGCTTCGGCGGCTGTCCAGTAACGAAACTGCGAAGTCCCCGGGGGATAGACACCCGCCGGCACGGTCGCCCCGGTGATCTTGAATTTCAAGGGCGCCGCCGAAAGGTTAGGGACCGGCCGTTTGACGACGGGCAATCCCATGGGATCGTCCTGCCAGGCCTGAATCCCGGGGACCGGTGCGGCTCCCTTTTTCGTGCTCTTTTTCGCGGCCTTCTTCGCCATGATCTTGTTCCCTGCATGTGAAAACGGACTGTGAACGCGACACGTACGACCAACAACTTCGCCTGGCAGAGTGTTGAGAACAGGGAACAGGCACCACGCGTTTGAGCCAGCGCTCGCAGGCAATCCCCGTTTTTCAACCGACGGTCAGGGCTCCCCCGGGGGAATCGTGACTTGAATTCGTAAGGAAATGATCCCGCCCACACGGCGGGTTCACTGACGACATGCCTCATTCGACGAGCGACTCAATTATCCGGCTGGTCGCCTGACAATTCCGGACATCCCGGTCTTGATCGCTGCCTGTACCTCTACGGGATCTTCGCCGATGTACAGGCACTGGTTGATGGGCAACGCGGCCTTGATCGCGGCGAATTGGTAGATCGCCGATTCAGGCTTTTGCCCGTGTCCGTCACGACTCGTGATGATCAGATCGGCAGAGAGAAATTTCAGGAGTCCTGCTGACTGGAGCAGGGCAGTGATATTCGCAGGCTGCAGATCGCCGATGTTGGAGATGACCCCCAGTCGCATTCCCAGGATGTCGCGAAAGTTTTGCAGCCAGGAAATTGTTGTGGGAAAGAGTTTGAGTTCGAGCGGGGCGAGGGAGACGGTTCCCAGCGTTCCGCCGATGTCAAAAAACGCCACGCTCAGCGGCTTCGGCTGCATTTCGACGC
>JAFEBR010000631.1 GCA_018242565.1 Planctomycetota bacterium
AATCGAAGTCAGCGAAGAGGAACTCGAGCATCTGAACATCACCCGCGCGAAGTTCCACGGGGAATGGAACTATTCCATCAAGCCAAGACGCCAGAAATTGTAAATGTTATTTTTTCGCCCTGCCTTAGTGGGCTTCTCAGGCCCTTGCGACCGCGCTCAGGCGTAGAGCGGGGCGATGACTTCACCCGCGTTCAGGCGGTGGGGCCGGCCCAGACGGTCGATGATCGTACTCGCCGGGTCGATGCCCAGGGCCGTGTAGACGGTCGCCCCCAGGTCGGCGGGATACCAGCCCCGCGTGGCCGGGAACGCGGCATGCGCGTCGCTGGCCCCCACGACCTGACCTCCTCGCACCCCCGCGCCGGCGAACAGGGCCGAGAAGACTCCCGACCAGTGATCGCGACCCGCCGTGGGGTTTATCTGTGGCGTGCGTCCGAATTCGCCAATGCAGACGACCAGGGTTTCATCGAGGAGGTTCCGTTCGTCGAGGTCAGTCAGCAGGGCGGCGAGTCCCTGATCGAACGGCGGCAGCAGGCGATCCTTGAGCTGCGCGAAATTGCTGCCATGCGTGTCCCAGTTGTTCATGGAACCCATATTGGCCTGGACGACGGGCATCCCCGCCTCGATCAGCCGGCGCGCCAGCAACAGCGACTGGCCAAACGGATGTCGTCCATACCGATCGCGCGTTTCCGGCGCTTCCCGCTCGATGTCAAACGCTTCGCGAAACCGCCCCCCCGCGCTGAGCAGTTGGTACGCTTCGCTCTGCGACCGGGTCAGTGCCGGGCTGGCCGCGGCCGCTTCCAGATCGCGCCGCTGGCCGTCGAGTTGCGACAAGATTGCCCGGCGATCGTCCAGGCGCTGAATCGTCAGCCCCGGCTGCAGGGTCAATTCATCGAGCCGAAAGTTGGCGGCGTTGGGGTCCTTCGTGACATGCCAGGGATCGACCTGGCTCCCCATGAAGCCCCCGGTCTGGCCCGAGAATCCGTAGCCGTTGTGCAGATAGGTGGGCAGCATCACCCCCGCCGGCAGCCCATCGCCCCGGGGGCGCAAGGTCTGCAGACCGGCCGAGTAACAGGGCCAGTCATTGCGGCTGGCCATGTGGGTGGCACCGGGGGGGAGTTGATTGATCCCCGTCAGCACGAAGTGGGTGGCTTGTTCGTGTCCGGGCAGTTCATGAGTCATCGACCGCACGATTGCGTACCGCTCGGCCATCTGAGCCAGCCGGGGGGTGTGGGGTCCGATGCGAATGCCCGGCACGCTCGTATCGACCGGCTGAAACTCGCCCCGGATCTCGGCGGGAGCCCCGGGCTTGAGGTCCCAGATATCCTGATGCGAGGGAGCCCCCGTCAGGAAGACGAGCAGGACGCTTTTTGCTTTCCCGCTCAAGGTCGTCGCGGCGGGCCCCGCCTGCACCGGCCGTGGCCCAATCAGATCGGCGAGCCCCAGCCCCAGCATGGAAGAAAACCCGATTTGCAGGAATTCCTGGCGTGTCAGGCCGTGCGACGGGCGGTGAAAACTGGGGAATGCCGGCATGGAAGACTCCGTAAGACGAATTCAGGTGGGTGACGGCAGGTACCGGCAGGTCGTGAGGATGATCGCGTGCGGCAGATATACATCGACACTTCTTTATCTGTCAATCACGGTATCCGAATGGGGGGAGGAATGCGATGGAGAACGTGTTGGCGCGACGAACACGTCGGCGAATCAGGCAGGAATGGTCGATTCAGCGCCGGCGATTTTTGCGAGCCGGTTTGGCAGTTGCGCTGACGAGGTGTTCATATTCGTCGGCGAGTCGATAGCTGCGCGCCTTGGTGGATGGGTTGGCGACCACCAGAAATTGGGCCTTAATCCAGCGTGCGCACAGCAAATAGGCCTGTCGCCGGGGAAGCTGGAAGTAGGCCGCAATGTCATTGCGGGTGACTTCCCGACTGCGGAGAAACAATCCCAAGACCTGGCGTTGTTGCGGTGACAGGCGGCGCAAGTCGGACGATTGGTCTGTGGCCTGTTGTCGGCTGGCCGTTTCGGCCTGCGTACGGACCTTGGCGAACGCCTCGGCCATCCCCAGGCAGAAGTAGCTGACGAACGGCGTCACGTCCCCCTCGGCCCGGCCGAAGTAATCGTTGTGGCTGGTGCCGACGGCCAGGCCCGCGTAGTACTGCGTCAGGTTCGCCGCGTAATACTCGTCCAATGAATAGATGCCGTTCAGTCCATAACCATTGCGGTGCAACAACAGATTCGTCAGCAACCGAGCCGTGCGTCCGTTGCCGTCGAAATACGGGTGGATGGTGGCAAACTGGTAATGGGCCAACGCGGCCACCACGGGAATCGGGATTTCGGCGGCGGCGATGGACGCATTCACCCAGCGGACCAGGTCTTTCATCAAGCTGGCGACATCTTTCGCTTCCGGGGGCATGTAAACGATCCGACCGGTCTGTGAGTCGCGAACGACATTCTGGCCATCGCGGTACGGTGTCGGTTTGGCTTTCCCGGTCATCACCAATCCGTGAATCGTGCGAATCTCGGTTTCGGTCAGCGCGAGACGCGAGGCAGTCCGCGATTCCACGAACGCCAGCGCGTCGAAATAATGGCGAACTTCCGCCTCGTCGCGTTCGCGCCCCGGGAAATTGCCAGCACCTTCTACGACGGCCTGGACCTGTGCTGGACTGAGCTGATTGCCCTCAATCTGTGTGGAGAAATGGGTGGACAGCACGCGTGCCGTCCGCCGCAGAGAATCGAGCAGAGGTGCGGTCAGTGGTAGTTGGGCGACGATCTGCCGGTCGGCTTCAATACTCATGAGCGCCCGGGCAACCCGGCCGGTCAGGCGAAAATTCGGCTCGAACATACAGCACCCTCTCGTACGGGGCAGCCTAGCCGTGTGTCGAGAAAGTGTCAAGAAAGTGTCAAGAAACTGGTCGTCCGGAAACGGTCCCAGAAGAATCGATGGGCGGCTACCCTTCAGCCTGCCCGCTGGGTGCAACGGAGGCGCACTGCCCCTGCACGACCGGTCGCGCGACCGAACTCCGTGGACAACCAGACGGGACACTTTCCCCGCAATTCATTTGACGGACCGGTTCTTGGCGCTCAACCAAAACCGCCCTCTTGCGGCTCGAGCTCGCGACGGCTCTTGAACCATTGCTCACGGATGTCGGCGGCCCGTTTCTCAGCCGCGGCCGCGTCGGCGGGACGATTCGCCTTCCGCAACACGCCGGCATACTTCTCCAGGATGCCGATCAAAAACGGATGGTCCGGCGCCAGTGTGATCGACAGTGTTTCGAGGGCTTTCTCGAACAGGACAATGCTCTCGGCCGGTTTTCCCTGCAGGTCCCGCAGGCTCGCGAGACTGTCCAAAGCCAGAGCCACGTCCGCCGACTGGGGGCCGAATTCTTTCTCGCGCGAGGCGATCACCTGGCGAATCAGCCCTTCGGCTTCCGTGAAGCGACCGCGACCCCAATAGAAGCTCGCCAGTGCCGATTGCGCGTTGGAGACCGCCAGATGGGGCTCTCCCCATTGTTGTGCCAGGCTGCCAATCGCCTGCAGATAGAGGGCCTCGGCTTCGGAGTCGCGCCTCTGTTCGGCGTAGAACATTGCCAGCCATTCACGGATCCAGTTTGTCATGAAATCACCATCGCCACGCTGGTCTACGTAAATGGCCAGGGCGCGCTGCAGCAGCGGTTCGGCTTCGGCCAGCTTCTTTTGTTTATGGCAAATGATGGCCAGGTTCATGACCGCATTACCCACAGCGGCATCAGTCGTCGGACGTGCCTGCTCCGCGACCGCCAGGGCTCGTCGCCGCAACGCTTCGGCCGCCTGCAATTCTCCCCGTTCGATGTGGAAGTTCGCCATCACGTCCAGAATCCAAACCAGACCGACCGAAAATTCCCCCGGTTGTTTTTCGAAAAGTTCCAGCGACTGTCGATAGTAATTCTCCGCCTCTTGAGGTCTCCCCAGTCGGTGACAGGCCGTACCCAGACAGGAATGGGTCATGGCAATAAAACCTGCAGGTGTCTCTACGTTCGCCTCGGCGATCTTCAGAACCCGGCGAAACAGCACTTCGGCGGTGCCGTACTCCTGCAGGGCCAGCCGGCTGCGTGCTAGAGAGAAAGCGGCACTCGCGGCTTCCCGCGAGTGCAGACCATACTTTCGCTCGGCGATCAGCAGCCAGCGGTTGCAGGTCTCGACCGCAGCGTCGAATTTATTCTGGTCATACTGTACGTCTTCCAAATCGGACAGGATCATGATCAGCAGAGTCGCAACGTCCTCATTCGATTTCTCGAGTGCCTGACATTCACGTTGCAGGAATTGTTCGGCGTCAGCCGGCTTATCCAGAGACCTGCAGCAGGATGTGAACAATTTCAACGTCACGAGATCTTCGCGGTCGACGTCACCTCCCCGATTCTGCTCGCGAAGTTCCAGCTCTTGTCGAAAGACGCTGTGTGCGTCTGCATATTTTTTCTGGAAATACAGCATTCGCCCCAGCCGATCTAACGATTCAGTCAGATCGGCGGACTTTTCACCCGGATAAATTCTCCGGGCCGCGACAGCCCGGCGGAGCAGGTCTTCGGCTTCAGCATTGCGGTCCTGCGAGGCATACACGCAACCCAGAGCATTCAGTGTGTAGCCGATTTCATAACTCGTCGGCCCCAAAGCGGTTTCCCCTTCGTCCAAAGCCCGTTTCAGGGCCGCCTCGGCTTCGTCGAGCTTTTCCAAAGTCAGGTAATAATTGCCCAGATTGTTGAGGCTGATGACGATCTGGTGCTTCTGTTCACCGAATTTCTCGGCAATCTCAATCGCGCTGCGGAACGTGGCGATCGCTTCATCGGTCTGGCCCTCAGCCTGCAGCGCTTCGGCACGGTCTTCCGCGCGGTGCCATGACGAGTCATCGATCACGGGAATGGTAGTCCAGGGACCGAACCTGTTATTGCACAAACGGAGTTGCGTCAGCCGGCCTTGAAAGACTTCGCCAGAAAGTCGATTCCCGATTCGGGCAAACTCCTGTCGCAGCCCGATTTCATTCTTCGGTTCAGGACGATCGAAGATGATCGCGAGCAAATATTGCCCTGTGCTGTCGCAGCCCAGTTGCACGTGG
>JAFEBR010000632.1 GCA_018242565.1 Planctomycetota bacterium
AACACGGTCGCACTGGCCGTCTTCAGGAAGGTTCGACGATTTGTGTCCATCAGCAATTCCCTGGAGAGAATGCAAAGAGTGCTCGACGAGATGCTCGTGCGGCAAGGCGCGGTTTCACGGTTCACAGTGGCGGGCGCAGAAGCATCGGACGACGTCATATCAAAATTCCCCCGTCGACGGAGGGAACGCATCGTTCAGACGGAATCGATCAAGCGTGCTTGTGCGAGTCGTGGTTCGATCTCCAACTGAGTCGCAGGAGACCAGTTCTGGGACTTGCGGCGCCAACAAATCGGTTCGTTCGGCTACAATTTCGCAGTCGGCAGAGTATGATGCTCTGCTTACCATGAAATGGTGTTGTCTTGTCGAGACTGACCATCAGGCCGATTCTTTTTTCGACCAGTGTCCACACCAACCGGAATTTTCCATAGCTCCTCGTGCACATTTGGGAACCGTGACGACAGAATAGGCAGACTTGCGCTGCGGGTCGGTACCTGGTTTCAACGCAGCGTCTCGACAATCGACTGACTTTAGATTGCGACAGGATTGGACAAACATGTCGAAACGCTCCTATCTGGTGGGCTCGAATTCCGAGAGTATTTACCCGTCACTGGACGAGCCGAGCTACCACGCTCCCGATCAACTGCTGGCGACCCATATCGATTTCGTGCCCCTGCTGTGGCTGGCTTTGTTTCGGGAAGCTGATTTGAACTCGCGCGTCTACCAGACCGCCGGCGATTCGGTGCATTACTACGCTCCGGTCTGCGCCAAAACGAAGGCGCTCGAGCATCTGGCCGTGGCTGTACCCAATCTCGCTCGGCTGTTTGCTCAACCGGCAGGGTTGGCTGATTATGTCAACCTGTTACGGTCGGCCATTGAAATGCTGCCGTATCGTTTTATTTCGATTGAGTTGAACGAGATCGCCCGGTGTTATCCGCGCGAGCATCGGTTCGAGGATCTTTTGATTAGCGCGCTGCGCGGCTTCGACGTGCCGCAACAGAAGGTGGATTTTCAGTGCCCGCTCGTCACGATCGAACTCCCCAGGTCGGGTACGGACGTCGTTTCCCGCGCGGGGCCTAATCGCCACATTTATAAAGAACTCCGGGAAATGATGTCGTCGGGCGTGGCCCAGGGAGGAAAACTCACAATCGCCGGCTTTTCTCTGAATTCTCACGCGGATGTTCTCGGGCGGCTCTCCGGAATTCGCTTTGGGGGGCGGCTGCCCGCGGCCCGCATGTATCTCGATGATCTTTCGTTTTCCGACGAAGACCGTTGGAACTTTACCAGTCTGCTGGGGACCGGACGGCACGCTTCCAAAGGCTATGGCCGTGAAGTGCCTTGGGAGAAAGAAGGAGCCAATTTCGGCGGCGATTACGATCCGAACGCAACTGACCCCGAGGAATCGTAACGGGCGTTGGGCCTGATTCGGAAGCGGCACATTGTGCCGTGAATAGTGCACGGCCGACGCGGTGGATTTTTGCAGGCGGAGTCTGTGGCATCAAAGAGAGCCAGACGACGCGCGGTGTCGCACGCGATCATTTGTTTCTGGGAGTACAATCGCATGTCGAATGGTGCGGTCGAGGATTCAGAACGTGACCTGCGAATTGCTCAATTGACTCTGCAGAACGAGTTGCTTCGAGCGCAGATTCAAGACTTGCGTGATGAACGTGAGAGTCGTGGTCGGAAGAAAACCTGGCTGGCCTGGATCAGTGAGCGATTCCCCAGTTTCAGCACCCTGTTGGCGATTGCCAGTTTCTGGTCGGGGTTCTTTCAATACAACCAGAATGCCGAACGCGAGTTCATGAAACCTTGGTTGGAGACTCAGCGGCAAACGTATGCCGAGGCTTTGTCGGCCGTAAGCCGGACCGTATATTCCGCGACTCCGGAAGAACGTAAACTGGCCGAATTGGAATTCTGGCGATTGTATCAGGGGAAAATGATTCTGGTTGAAACCAAGCCCGTTTCAGGCAGTATGAAAACATTTGGCAAACTGCTCAAAAAACCGGCGGAAGAGGTTCTCCCGGATGAATGGGCGGCCAGTCTGCGCGCATTGGCCAGTGTCATGCAGCAGTCCTTGGCAGAAACCGGTCAGATGACCTACCAGGAATTTGCCCGCAATCAGTTCAAATATTCACGTCAATGATGGCGTTCCGCGGCACCGCCAATTGCACTGCGATCTCGATTCCGTGAATGGCCGACGCTAACTGTGATGATTTTGGACTTGCGGCTGATCCGGACGATTTTTGCGACTGATTGCTCGTTGCGAATTGCTCATGGTTGAGAAGCCGAGTAAATTGAATTGGCAAACAGCCGTGTCGGCTGTCGGCGTGGTCTCTGTTGTCTTCCGTTCTGGGGGAGGTTCGCATGTTGTGTTCGGACCATCTGCGAAGACGCGTGATCATTTTTTTTCGCTCGCCTCAGCACCCGCGGGGGGCCTGCTGAATTATGTCTGAGCTGGATTTCGATGGGCTCTACGAAATCGACGGCGAGACGCTGCAGGCCATTACCGAAGTCTCCAGTGAGTTCGATCGCCAATTGCAGGCGGGGCAGTCGCCACGGCTGGAAGACTTCGTCGTGAGAATCCCCGTTGCGGGCCTCGCTCAGGGATTCTGCCGTCTCCTCGGCAGCGAACTTGACCGTCGCATCGCCGCGGGTGAACAGCCCTCGATGGCAGAATATGTGACGCGTTTCAGTCAGCACGAAACACTTGTTCGTGACGTTTTCTCACACCGTGAGGCCACTGAGATTCACGATCCGGGGACCGCAGCCACCTGCGCCTCGGTACCGGTGGCCGCGGTCGAAGAGATGCCAGACAGACTCGGGCGGTTCATCATCGAGCGCGAATTGGGACACGGGACCTTTGCGGTCGTGTACCTGGCGACCGATCCGATTTTTCCCCGACTCGTGGCGCTTAAAGTCCCTTATTCGGAACGAGTCGAAACCGAAGAGCAGCGTCTGGAGTTTATCCGTGATGCCCAGTTCGCGGCTCAATTGAATCACTCGGGCGTTGTCACGGTTTATGAAATCGATGTGTCCGGTCCGGTCCCCATCATCGTTCAGGAATACATGGCGGGGGGCGATCTGAAACAGCGGCTTTCGGCCGGAGATGTCACCTCCGATCAGGCCGTCGGTTGGATGATCTCCATTGCCGAGGCCGTCGCCGCCGCGCACAAAAAGAATTTCTTCCACCGCGACCTGAAACCCGCCAACATTCTGCTGGACGATCAGGGACATCCTCGGGTGGCTGATTTTGGGTTGGCTTTGCACGAGCGCGATCAACTGACCAGCAAACCCGAATTTGCGGGAACCCTGGCCTACATGTCGCCTGAACAGGTGCGTTGTGAAATCAACCGGCTCGACGGGCGATCCGATACCTGGAGCCTGGGAGTCATCCTTTACGAAATGCTCACCGGGCAACGGCCTTTCACGGGAACATCGACTCAGATCTCTGATCAGATTCGCCAAGGCGAGCCCCGTCCGCCGCGCGAAATCAAGCCGCAGATTTCGTCGGAGTTGCAGCGGATCTGCTTGAAATGCCTGGAAAAACGGGCTTCACGGCGGTATGGCTCGGCGCTGGAACTGGCTGACGATCTGCGGCATTGGCAGCTCGATCGTCAACGCAAGCAGCAGCGAGTCCGGCCCCAGCCGCGCACCGAAGATTCCCCCGAGAGTGAATTGACTTCAGTGCAGGGGCCTCCGCAGGTGGTTGTCCCCAAGGGCCTGCGGTCGTTCGATTCTCGCGACGCCGACTTTTTTCTCGAATTGCTGCCCGGCACGCGCGACCGGGCCGGCCTGCCTGATACGATCCGGTTCTGGAAATCGCTGATCGAAGAGCTGGACCCGGCGAATACCTTTAATGTTGGCGTTTTGTACGGACCGAGCGGTTGTGGAAAATCGTCGCTGGTCAAAGCGGGAATCCTGCCGCGCCTCGGTGCGCACGTGGTCACGATATTTATTGAGGCGACTCCGTCCGAAACCGAAACTCGCCTGCAAGTCGCCTTGCGTCGTTTGTTTCCGGATATTCCGCCCGGGCTATCGCTGCCCGAAGTCCTGGCGGGTATTCGCGACCGACGCTGGGGACCGGCCTCTCGGAAGCTGTTGATCATTGTTGATCAGTTCGAGCAATGGTTGCACGCCGCGCCGTGGCATAATGCCTCGCAACTCGTCGACGCCTTTCGCCATTGCGACGGCGAGCATCTGCAGGGATTGTTGCTGGTCCGCGAAGATTTCTGGACCGGGATCAGCCGGTTCATGCAGGATCTGGAAATTCCCCTGCAAGAGCAGCGGAATGCCTTGATGGTCGATCGCTTCGATCTCGTGCACGCCCGAAAGGTCATGGTGCAGTTTGGGCAGGCGTACGGGCAATTGCCCGAATACCCCACACCTCTGTCGAAGGAACAGCAGGCGTTTCTCGACGAAGCCATCGAGCAGCTCAGTGAACAGGGGCGGGTGATCTGTGTCCGCCTCGCGGTGTTCTGTGAAATGTTCAAGAATCGACCCTGGACCCCGGCCAGTTTACGCGCCGGGGGCGGTATTGAAGGAGTGGGGGCGACGTTTCTCGAAGAAGCCTTCAGTGCCCCGTCGGCCCCGGCCGAACATCGCCAACATCAGGACGCCGTGCGGGCGATCTTGAACTCGTTGTTGCCGGCTGCCGGCACCGACATCAAAGGGCAGATGCGGTCTGAGCAGGAATTGCAGGAGGCTGCGGGGTACGCTCAACGTCCGCTGGATTTCGCGACGGTGATGCGCATTCTTGATACGAATACGCGGCTCATCACTCCCACGGAAGCACCGGCCGGGGCCGCGGTGCAGGGGCCCGGCGCCGGTCATTATTACCAGTTGACTCATGACTACCTGGTCCATTCACTACGGACCTGGCTCACTTACAAGCAGAAGGCCACACGTCGCGGGCGGGCCGAACTGGAACTCGAAGACCTGGCCCATCACTGGAGTCATCGGCCCGATCACCGGCTGCTCCCTTCGCTGGGGCAATGGTTGCGGATTCACCTGCTGACGTCACGTTCACGGTGGACGGCTCCGAAACGTAAGATGATCCGGGCCGCCAATCGCTATTACCTCTGGCGCGGTTTCGCTGTGAGCGCTGCGGTGCTGCTCATTGGTTGTGGCTGGTACAACTATCGCAATCAGTTACAGGCGTATTCACTGCGTGATCGTCTGCTGGCAGCGACGATTCAGGAAGTGCCATTCATCGTGGGAGAGATGGCTCCCTACCATGAAGAGTTGCGTCCACTCTTACTGACTGCCGAATCTCGGGCTCGCAGCAGTGGCGACTCGCGAAAATTGTTGAACATCGCGCTGGCCCGCCTGCCGGGGGAACCGGACCAGGTCGTGTATCTCACGAATCGACTGCTGCGTTCCGATCCGAATGAACTTCCCGTGATTCGTGACGCGCTGCATGTTCACAAGCATGAATTGCGGGCGATTTTGTGGAATGTCCTGCATTCGCACGATGAACAGCAGAAGAAGCACCGCCTGCAGGCCGCCGCCGCCCTGGCCAGTTACGACGTCGCCAACGAATCCGAGTTGTCTGATGCCTGGAAGGATGTCGCCGACGTGATCGTGGCCGAATTGATTTCTGCTCTGACAAATAATCCGAGCCACTTGGGACCGTTAGTTACCCAATTGAGGCCGGTGCGCGCGGCGCTAATGTCCCCCTTATCAAAGATCTATCGCGATCTTGCCCGTTCGCCGTTGGAGCGTAGCATTGCAGCCAATCTTCTGGCGCAATTTGCCGACCAGGATGTTCCCAGGTTGGTGAACGACTTGCTGGATGCCGATTCGAGATTGTTCCAGGTGTTCATGACACCTTTGATAAAACACCGTGAGTCGGCCCTCTTGTATTTACAGAACGAACTCAACCGGCAGTCGGTGCCTGGTGAATTGCCTGAACAGGGCGATCGACTGGCTAGCCGACAGGCGAATGCCGCGTTGGCTTTATGGCAGACGGGCGAGTCAG
>JAFEBR010000633.1 GCA_018242565.1 Planctomycetota bacterium
GCGCCGATCCGCATCCCGGGGTGGTCGAGGTTTTAGGAGAGGTCTACCACAAACAGGATCAATTTGCCGAGGCGGTGGAGACGTATGAAATTGGCTTGAAAGCGTTTCCCGAAAATGTCCGCCTGCTGGTGGGGATGGCCGCCAGCCTGGGAAAACTGAAAGATCGCGAACGTCTCAAGCCCATTCTGGAGCGCATCATTCAACTTGATGGTGATCAGGCTGCGGTCCGACGCTTGCGGGCCCGCATCGCCCTGGAAGAAGAGCAATATGCCGAGGCGATTCAGTATGCCCGGTTGGCGCTGCAGATCGACGTGCTCGACGTCGAGACCCACCGAATTCTGGGGCGGGCGCATGCCAAATTGGGGGACCATGCCGCGGCAATCGACGAGTTCAAGGTGGCATTGCAGATCAAACCTGAACTCGCCGACGTCGAAGTGGAACTGGCCGCATCAGAAGCGGCCACTGGGAATTCCGCAGGAGCGCTCCAGCGCGTGGAGAAAGTCCTGGAAAAAGATCCCGCGCATGCCCAGGCGCTGCAACTTCGCGAGCAACTGCAAGGGGGCGCGGAATCGCCCCCGTGATCAGGGCCCATCAGTGCGTTGCTGGTCCTGCCGGTGGAGGGGCCGGCGCCGGGCGGCATTTTCTCGTCGACCCGTTTGCGTGCGGGGGAAAACCGACTACACTCCCCACCGTGATGGACCCGGTGCACGCTGCGGCGGACCCTGCGACTCGGCCATCCGCCACCCAATTTCAGGATTGCATGCGATGTCGAAACACGGTTTCCCGGTCTGGGCGTGGCTGTTGGCCTCGGTTCTGTCTGTCGGTTGTGAAACCCGCGAAGAAATCTCGACCCCGGCGAACTCGGGTGCCGCCGCGTCTGGGCAGTCGGCGCTTTCCCGGAAGAAGAGCATTACGATCGGCATGATTGCCAAGAGCAAATCCAATCCGATCTTCCTGGCGGCCCAGAAGGGGGCCGAAGACCGGGCCGCCGAATTGTCAAAAGAACTGGGATTGCCCGTCACGATTCGCTGGGATACGCCCAACGACGAAGATGCTCAGCGACAGGCCGAGATCATCGAACAGTTGACCGGTTCCGGGGTGGACGCCATCACGATTGCCTGTTCCGATGCTTCCAAAGTCACGCGGGCCATTGATGACGCCATCGCCAAGGGGGTGCCGGTGATGTGTTTTGATTCCGACGCACCGGAATCGAAACGCCTGTGCTACGTCGGCACCGACGATGTCGAAGCGGGACGCGCCGTCATGCGTGCCGTTGCGGAATTGCTGGGTGACAAGCCGGGGGTCATCGCCATCCTGGCAGGCAACCAGACGGCCACCAATCTGCAGAAGCGGGTGCGGGGAGCCGAGGAAGAACTGGCCACCCATCCCCATCTGAAACTCAAGAAGGTCTACTATCACAAAGAGACCCCGCAGGATGCGTTCGCCGAGATCGAGAGTGCCCAGAAAGCCAACCCGGAAATTAATGGCTGGGCCATGATCGGTGGCTGGCCGTTGATGACGGAACGGGCCCTGCCGTGGAATGCCCAGGAGGTGGTCTGTGTCAGCATGGATACCCTGCCCGCGCAACTGAAGCATTTGCGGATGGGGGACGTCCAGATTCTGCTGGGGCAGCAGTACTACTACTTCGGTCGGCAGTGTGTCAGTGTGCTCGTGGGCAAGGTCCTCGAGGGCCGCGACCCCGACAACGTCATCGACTTCGCGCCCCTCGATCGGGTCACGCGCGAAAATGTCGATGACTATGAAAAGAAATGACGCGTAGAGGGCTTCGGGCGGGTTGCTGTCGCCGTGCTGGTGACAGCGACTATGTTCAGATCGTGGGCCCGGTGTTCGGTGTTTCCCGACGGTCGGCGGGGCTGTTCCCGAATTGTTGCCCGGTGCCGCATTATGTATTACGATCCCGCGACGCTCGACACCCCCAGGAAGGACTGACTGATGGAATCGCTGAAAGCGCTCGTGCGGACGATCCCCGATTTTCCGAAACCGGGCATCCAGTTTCGGGACATCACCACGCTGATTCAAAACCCGTGGGGGTTCAAACGCGCCGTCGATGAGTTCGTGACCCACTATCGGTATCAGCCGATCGACAAGATCGTGGCGATTGAATCGCGTGGTTTCGTGCTGGGCGGGGCGCTGGCCCATCATTTGAATTGCGGGCTGGTGATGGCCCGCAAGAAAGGGAAGCTGCCCTGGCTCGTCGAGCGTCAGGAATACCAGTTGGAGTATGGCACCGACTGTATCGAAATCCACAAAGATGCGATTCAGGCCCCGGATCGCTGCCTGATTGTGGACGACCTGCTGGCAACCGGCGGGACCTGTGGGGCCACCTGCCAGCTTGTTGAGCGACTCGGGGGCCGGGTGGTGGGGTGCGCTTTCATCATCGAATTGCCCGATCTGCACGGGCGCGAGCGACTCTCGAAATACAACGTGCAGAGCCTGGTGAGTTTCGAAGGCGAATAAGCCGAGTTCGTGCTTGGGGCACGGAATGCGTGCGATGCTTGCCGGTGTGACAGCCATCGCACGGGGTGGTCAGGCGGAATCGGCGGCCTGTTCCAGCATGGCGATTTGAATCTTCGACATTGTCAGCATGGCTTCCATGGCGCGCCGTGCTCGGCCGGGGTGCGGATCGGACAGAAGTTGGTGCAGTCGTTTGGGCACCACCTGCCACGACAGTCCCCAGCGGTCCTTGATCCAGCCACAATGGCCGGGGGATCCTCCGTTGGCCGAGAGAGCCTCCCACAACCGATCGACCTCAGTCTGATCTTCGCAGGCAATCTGAAATGATATCGCCTCGGTGAACGCAAATTGCGGACCGCCATTGAGGGCGAAATAGCGATGTCCTGCCAATGTGAACTCCACCACAAGGACCATCCCCGCGGGTCCACTGGGGTTGTCTGCCGGTGAGCGGACGATGCGGTCGATTCGCGAATCCGGGAGCAGTGACACATAGAATGTCGCGGCCGCCTCTGCCTGGCCATCGTACCACAGACAGGGTGTCACCTTTTGCATCGTTCGTTCCTCATGGTTGAAGACCAGCGCCGCGCGATCCGGCGATGAGTTTGTGGACGGGTCGATCCGGTTAAGGGCTTGTCACTTGCCGGGACCGCCGTTCTGCTGCACAAACAGCATGGCGACGGAATGAGGCTGCATATGATAGACCGGCTCAGTGTAGGGGGGCGCGGTTTGCCAGGGCACAATATCTTCCGGCATTGGCTGTCCCGTATCGATCCAGCGCCGCCAGACCTGGCCCTGCGCCAGTTCGGGCAACTGAAAGTCGAGAGGCTCGGTATAGGCATTGAGAATCAGGTGGCACAGAAACCCATCGCGCTTCAGTTCAACGCCCAGGGCAATACTGTGTGAATTGTCACTCCAGTCGGGTTGGTAGAGGTGGACTCCATGCCAGGCCTTCACCGATTGCTGCAGGACGGCGTTCAGACTCATGGGACGGCGGTCGGGTTCAATATCTCGCCGCAGTCGGCGGGCGATCAGCAGCTTCAAGAACCGAAAGATCTCGGCGTGTTGCTCGACGAGTGACCAGTCAAACCAGCTCAGTTCATTGTCCTGGCAATAGACATTGTTGTTGCCGCGCTGGGTGCGTCGAACTTCGTCTCCCATACCCACCATCGGCACACCCAGAGAGAGCAAGGTGATCGCCAGAAAGTTCTTGATCTGCCGGTTGCGCAGC
>JAFEBR010000634.1 GCA_018242565.1 Planctomycetota bacterium
ATTCATGACATGGACAATGGCGATTTCACTGGGGGCGAACACCTCGGCACGGGCTAAACGAGCCATCACGGCCTCCGGGAACCTGGCTGAACAAGAAACAGCAACGCTGCGATCGACCGCAGGTCGCGACTGTACACTGTACACTACTGGCCAGGATGATACCAGTCACGACCATTTTTACGAGTCATTCGCAAGACGTGCTAAAACCGTGCTGTGTCCCTATGTGTGAACGTGGGAAAAGAATTGGCGGCGTTGCGGCGCATGACGCCCGCCGCGTTGCGAGAGAAGTACGCCGAGGTGTTCGGCGAGACCAGCCGGTCGGGCCACAAGGAGTGGCTGATCAAAAAGATCATCTGGCGGATGCAGGCGAACGCCGAGGGCGACCTTTCGGAACGGGCCAAGCGCCGGGCGCTGGAACTGGCGAACGACGCCGATCTGCGAACCAAGGCCCCGCCGGAACCGAAACCGGCATCCGCTTCCAAAGAGCGGACGGTAACCCGCAAGGTCGAGTTCTCTGGGGACAACCGCCTGCCGACGCCTGGAACGGTGATCACCCGCGACTACAAAGGCCGTTCGATCCAGGTGCACGTCCTGCGAGACGGGTTCGAGTTCGAAGGCGAGGCCTACAAAACGCTGTCGGCCGTGGCCAAGGCGGTCACCGGTACGCACACGAACGGATTCCTGTTCTTCCGCCTGGGCCAATACGCCGGAGGTGTTCGATGAGCCGCGCTAAGACGAATGATTCGAGACGGGCGGCCACGACGCTCCGGTGCGCCATCTACACCCGCAAATCGACGGACGAAGGACTCGACCGGGAATTCAATTCGCTCGACGCCCAGCGCGAGTCGGGCGAAGCTTACATCAAGAGCCAGGCTCAGGAAGGCTGGGTGTGCCTGCCTGAGCACTACAATGACGGCGGGTTCACCGGCGGGAACATGGAGCGACCGGCCTTGCGGCGGTTGCTGGCCGACATCGACGCCGGGCGGATCGATATCGTCATCGTCTATAAGGTGGACCGGTTGTCGCGGTCGCTGATGGACTTCGCCAAAATGATGGAGACGTTCGACCGCCACAACGTGTCGTTCGTCAGCGTGACCCAGCAGTTCAACACGACGCATTCGATGGGGCGGTTGACGCTCAATATCCTGCTCTCGTTCGCCCAGTTCGAACGCGAGATCATTTCGGAACGAACGCGGGACAAGATCGCCGCCGCCCGCCGCAAGGGGAAATGGTCGGGTGGCCACCCCATTCTGGGCTACGACGTCGTGGATCGGAAATTGGTGATCAACAAGGCCGAGGCCTCCCGCGTCCGGCAGATCTTCGAAATGTATCTCGAATTCCAGGCATTGATCCCCACGATCGCGGAACTCGACCGGCGGGGCTGGAAAACCAAACGCTGGACGATCCGCAAAGGGGGCGAACGTGGGGGCCGTCCGTTCGACCGCGGCCGCCTGCACGTGTTCCTGACCAATGTCGCCTACGTTGGAAAGGTGCGGTACAAAGACGAGGTCCACGAAGGCGAGCACCAAGGGATCGTGGATCCGGACGTTTTCGAGCGGGTGCAGGCGTTGCTCCGACGGAACCATCGCACGGGCGGGGCCGAGGCACGTAACCAGTTTGGGGCGCTGCTCAAGGGGATCCTGCGGTGCGTCGCCTGCAACTGCAGCATGACGCCCGCTCACACGAAAAAGGGCGAATCGCGACGGTACCGATATTACGTCTGCCTCCAGGCCCAGAAGCGAGGTTGGAAGAATTGCCCGTCCCAGTCGGTCCCGGCTGCCGAGATCGAACAGTTCGTGGTGGACCAGATCCGGTGCATCGGCCGCGACCCGGGGCTTGTGGCCGCCACGTTGGCCCAGACGCGAACCGAGGCGGAACGGCGGATCGTGGAATTGGAACGCGAAGCGGACGGCCACGAACGCGACCTGGAACGCTACCACGCCGAGATTCGGGGGCTGGTCGCGGAACCTGGCGTCGGTTCCAGCCGCATCTCGTCCCGGTTGGCCGATCTGCAGGAACGGATACGGCTGGCCGAACAGCGGGCCACCGAGATCGGCAGCGAAGTCGATGGCTTGCGCCGACACATGATCGACGAAGATGACGTGGCCCAGGCGTTGGCGGCGTTCGACCCGGTCTGGGATTCGCTGACGCTCCGGGAACAGTCCCGCCTTCTGCACCTGCTGATCGAGCGGGTGGACTACGACGGGCGGACCGACGACATCTCGATCACGTTTCACCCCACTGGCATTGAAACTCTGGCCGCGGAGTTGGCCGAGAAACAGGAGAGCGTGGCATGATCAAGCCCATCAGCATGCAGGCAAAAGTGCGGTTCCAGGCGGGCCGCAAGGGGAAGAAGGTGCTCAAGATCGGCGCGGCCCCGCCGCCGGCCCCCCAACGCGGCCGTGTGCCCCGTGTGACGCGGTTGTTGGCCTTGGCCCACCGGTTCGAAACGTTGATCCGGGACGGCGTGGTACGCGACTACGCGGACCTGGCGCGGCTGGGGCACGTGACCCGAGCACGGCTATCCCAGATCATGGACCTGTTGCTGCTGGCACCGGATATCCAGGAGCAGGTTCTGTTCCTGCCGGCGGTGGAGGCAGGGAAGGACACTGTTTCCGAACGGCAATTGCGGGCCATCGTGAAGGTGGAGGATTGGGCGAAGCAGCGGCGGGTGTGGCACAATATCAGATCGGAATCATGATGCACCGGATTGCGCTCAGCGAAATCGCACCGAAGATTTCTCAAATCCCATTTTCTTCACAAGTTCTTTCAGTTCAGTGTCGAAAAACGCCCGTAATCGCTTTTCGTCTCGAATCGAGTCCATGAAAAAAACAACCCTGCCTTTCCGCGCGAACTTGATTTTGGAAGTATAATCAACAATCTGTTCTCGCAGTTCAGATGACAAAACTTCAGGTGTCGCTTCTGCGTATTTAGCTTGAATATCTACCAGGCAGTCCGCGTGGTCTGTAAGCAACTCGCTCAGCTCTGTTTGGACGGGATAGACTTGCACGTTCTCATTGCCCACAGCCAATTCCTTCGCTTCCTTTGCTCCCGGCTTTTCAGTCGTCAGAACGCGTTTCGCCCAGTCAAATTCATCGTTAGTCACGTTAAACAAAACCTTCGCCGATGCGAACCCCGCGGTTTTCGCCAGCTCTACAAGCGCGGATTGAAAGAGTTGGTTGGCCCGCCTGTCGGCTTTCTTTGCGTCGAGAAACACGGTAATGTAAACCAAGCCGTCCTCTCGATTGCCCACTTTCCCCAACGCGGCTCGAAGCTGGTTGACCGGCAACGCATTCGCGTTAATTTTTCCCTCGTTGTCAACGAGCGGGTCGCCGTTTATCGCAACGAATGCACGCACTTTTGCGACTTCAGCTGGGGCAGCTTGCAGGTTTAGTCTCTGGAGGTCTGTGGAAACCGGAAAGACGACAAAAGAGCCTGGCGCGACGAATAGCGCTTCGCCCGCGAAAGCCACCGCGTAACAGGTCATTGCCACCCAAAAACAGCTGAATTGCCGCATGACCTTCTCCCGTTGTGAAAGTGATGAACAATGCAATCTGCAAATCGATCTTTAGCTCCTTCTG
>JAFEBR010000635.1 GCA_018242565.1 Planctomycetota bacterium
CATGATCGACTTGTTCACCGCGTTCGGCGTTGATTTTCGATAGCAACAGTTCTCTCGTTTGTTCCTTATTCTTGAGACTCGCTTCCACGGACTTGAATTCATCGCGTTTCCGGGCCATCACCGCCTGGCGCAGTTCGGCGCGAATCTCAGGGAGCAACTGGGCTTTTTTGGTTTCAATTTCTTCATTGATCTTGGCGATCTTGGCTTCCGTGTCTTTGTAGTTTGGAGAGCTGCGATTCAGGGCCGGCAACCGATCGTGGGCTTTTTTCAAATCATTCATCAATGAGATGATCGAGGGATTTTTGTCCAACCGCACGCTGATTTCCGATTCGGGGATGTACACGGAATCGGCCGTACCGCCCACTTTATCGGGAGACGCGGGAGTGCCCATGTCCTCCAACTCGGAAGCCAGGGCATTCAATTTGGCCTTAATAAACTCGATTTCGACATCGGTGTCGACCAGCTTTTGATGCAGGCTCGCCATTTGAGAGGCTCGGCCACTCGCGGCGATAATGCCGGGTTGATTACCGACCGGAACGGTCGCCGTCTCGGTTCCGCCGGCCGCTTTGGTCAGGTTCTTGACATTGGCTCGTTTGTCTTGAATTTCCTGGTTGTAACGATCGATTTCCTTTACCAGGTTTTCCAGCAACCCCTTTCGATCCTTGTCGTTTTCGGCTCCGCGTTCATCCATGTATGCTTTGACGATTGATTCAACGATGAGCTGTGCCGAGGTGCTGTTCTTTGTGGTAAACGACACTTCATACAATTCGGACTTGCCGATCCGCTGGGCCTTCAAACGCTGGCCGATCCACGACACGGCATCTTCTTTTCCGCGAATCTCCTGCAATTCCGGAACTCTTGTGGTCAACTCATCCCTCGTCAGGGCCTGGCTGATGATGTAAGTGCTCTTGATGTGTTCAAGCTGCGTTTGCGCGAAGTCGCGCGAGCCATCGTTCAGTTTGAAAACGACGACGTTCTCCGATTCCGAAATCTTCAAATGGGCGTGACTGCGATATTTCTTCTCGCTGAACTGATACAACGCGCCCATGGCGAGCAACGCGGTCACGACACCGATGGGAGCCGCGATCTTCAGACGCTGCAGCAAGCTCCGCCACAGCATGGTAAATGAGAACCCGCCGCCTGTAGATTCGTCTCCCGCACCGAGTTGGAGCACCATTGGAGCGGCCGGCTCACTCCGCAGCATTGAATTTGCAGAGCGGCCCCCGTCATTCGGACGGTTTGTCGCCAGATCGTTTTCCATTTCGTAACTCCTGCAATCCAACTTCCGAGATATTTACTAAGGGGGTGGTCAGCCCAATGGATCTTCAGGTTTGCCTAAATTGCGGGCACGCAAGATTCCGGTCGTTCTAAATATACGCCCGGGACGGTTTTGCTGGCAACAATTTTACATCTGAAAGCAAAAAACTCTTCAAGTCGCCGCCTGATGGCGCAACGCTTCCTGGCTCGATACGACTTCAACTGGCAGGACCAATTTCCGCAACAAGGCGGTTAGCGCGGAAAAGAGCACGGTGGCGATCACGATCATAAACCAGCCCGCACCATCGTGAATCATTTTGGCCTCATTCTCGCCATGGAACATTCCCAGCAGAATCGCCGTGATGACCACCCGCAGGGCATTGGCCAGCATCGCGACCGGTGCCACGCTCAGTGCCATCATGACGTTCTCCCACCAGGGCCGGCCCTGCAACACAATCATCGCAAAGGCCACTGCCGCGATTCCGATGAACATTCGCAAGCCCGAACAGGCCTGTTCGACTTCCAGGACCTGGTCACCGACGATCAGCGTATGCCCTTCAGAAATTGCCGGCTGGCCCAGACATTCCAGTATCACAGTACTAAAACGCGTGGTGATCGTCTGTAATTGCCAGCTCAATAATTGCTCCACACGGAAAGGGAGTGGAATCATGAAAAACAGGAACAGAATTGCCGGCGCTGCCCAGAGGAACCCGCGCCGACCGGTCAGAACCCAGGTCAAGCCGCCGATCCAGAGCATCAGCGACCATCCGGCCAGCGGTTTGAGGAACAGGCGGTCACCCATATACCGGACGACCACCGCCAGCAGCAGGAACGCGATGCCGCCCCAACCCGGAATTCTTGAGTCCTTGGGAAGCGACTCTCGTCGTACCCACAGCATCAACAGCGCGAATGGAGGGACGAGATATCCATGGGAATAATCCTCTTCGGCATCCCAATCGGCGACCAGACTCTGCATGGTCGGGCCAAACTGCCAGAACAGAAGAACCAGTCCCACCACGGCTGCCGCAAACCAGTACGAACCGGGCATGTCGCCCAGCGTCGTAGGGTGCGACGGGACTCCCGGTTTGGCAGGTTGTGATGTACTCGGTGCCTTACTCGCTGTCATTGTGTCGCCCTGCGATTGATTTGTCCCTTCGCCATGGCCTGGCGAATCGAATCGGACTCGCACGGGAAATTGCCGGTCAGAATCCGAATTCTATACCTGTGTCGATCGAGAAATCCAGTGGGTCTCTGAAATTGAGACGGACTCCGTTCCCTTGGGTGGTATCCACCCCACACGTTACGCCCGTTGATTCCGCGATATTGAGTCAGCCAAGCCCGAGTCCCTCGGAATAACGCCACTGACTGCCAAACACATCCTGTGTCCACAGAACGATTCACGCGACCTGCATGAACTACGACCTCGGCGAGGACGACAGAGAATTTCTCAATTTTGAGTTCAATGTCTGTGCACCTCCATACCCTGCCCAAGGCAAAAATGGTGCCAGTTTCGGTTTCACACGAAAAAATCAAACCCCTTGAAGCCGTGCGAGTCTGTCTCAATAACTCGGGCTTCTGGAGGATTTCGTCCTCATTTCGTGCGTTTTCCCTTGGGTTTTCGCTAGATTCCCGGGACAGCCCATCCCGTCCATCGCGAAGCCCCGTTCGAATTGAATTCAAAAAAACTTGCCGCGTCCGATGGTAGCGCGGGGGGGTACGCCAGTCAACTCTCCACTGTCCCGGTGTGCGTGTTTTCAGGGTTTCCTCTCATTATGTTCACATTTGAAACCGTTGTCAGAACTTATTTGGCGAGGAACTTTATTTGCTGGTAATTCATTTTCCGCAACTCTGGGTGGCAAAACGACGGACTTTGGTCGCACTTGGACTGTCTCGTCAAAATGAAACGCACGGGGAACCGGGGTGTGGCGCGACAGTTCTTGAATTTCGTCGAAATCTGTGGCCCGAAGAGACTGCAGCAGTGAGTTCTTCCGCTGTTCACAATCGATCCTGGTCGCTTGGAATTCCGTGGCGGGACGAGAAGCGTGTGTTGTAAGTCCTTTATTGGAATTTGGTTACGTGTTCTGTGGACGTCTGTGGGCCAGTGCGTCGCCCGTTGATGCCACCGCCGGGAAAACGGATCAAGGAGCACGCAGCACGGGAAAAACCTGAAAAGTCAAAAACCAGTCGTCCGGGCCATGTTGCACAATGAGAGGACTGCCCCAGTTCCGGAGTTCAGGAACCCAGTTGGGATCCAGGCGTTGCAGATTCATCTGGGCTTCGGGAATGTTCCAGGCCGGCCCCAAAACGCCCAATTCCTGCAGTTCAGACATGATTTCGGGACGGACGAATTCGGTGTATCCGTAGTTTCCCGGCGACCGGTAACGCAGGATTTCGAGCCAATTGATGTAAATGTGGGTGATGCCCGCGGATTCGAGGGTGCGCCGAATTTCGGTGACTTCTTCCAGTCGCGAATCCCCGTCGGAAAGGCGGTCTGCCGCACAGAACCAGGCTTCGAAAATCGAACGATCAAAGACCGTGTTGTAGATCACCGGAAACCGGGCGTAGAACATCTCGGCGTCGCCTACTGACAGCACTTTGGCATCCGGTGGGAGTTGACGATTCAAGTACACGAGTTCAGGAGCCGTGATGCTCGAGGCGACCTCGCCGGCCTCGGTTAAGTCGCGCAGGTAGTCGTTGTAGCCACACCAGTTCCCCACCCCAGTCATCAGTTCGAGTTGAAACGCTCCTTGAGCGAACAGCAGGACGAGCAGTGCCGAACGGGCCCATTTTCCGGGAAAGGCGGTCCACCACCAATTCAGCCCCTGTCCTGCCAATAGTGTCACGACCGGGAGCATGGGCACCCAGAATCGGTCAATCCGGTGCGTGAAGAGCCAGCACGAAAGAAACAACCAGCCGACGTAGTTCAGAAGCCCGATTCTTAACGGACGCCGCGGCTGGCCATGACCGGGAAATATCGCGAACGGGAACAATCCAAACAGCAAGGGACTGATCCAATCGCTCTTGTAGGCCATTTCGCAGGCCAGAGCCCAGAGGCTGGCGAAAGAGTAATTTGGAGGACTGTGCCCGGCCGTCCATTTCGCATTCAACACCGGATCCCAGTCGCGGCCGCCGAAGATTCGGTAAGCCAATGGATACACGGGATTTCCTGTCTCAACCAGGTTTTTCAAGAGCCACGGGCCGATGACCAGCAGCACCCCCAAAGCGAACAGTAAGGGAATCTGCCAGGATCTGGTCATTTGTTGGCGATAACACCGGGCGGCGACACAGGCGAAACACCCCATGGGGAGTGTGACCGAAATCAGGGCCGGATATTTGCACGAAAATGCCGCGCCTGCCAATAATCCCGTCAGCAGCCACAGTCGAGCGTGAGCCCCGTCGCGGGCGTTTTCGGCACTGGCACGCCACGCCAGGATTCCCGCCAACAATGTGGCGCACAGGTAAAAACTGACCCCTCCTTCTGCATAGGCGATGGTCGAAATGCGATAGGTCCAGGGAGTTGCCAGATACAGGAACGCCGCACCCCACCCGGCCACAGGGCCACTGCAGCGCATGCCGGCGGAATATAATGCCCATGCCGTAAGCGGGCCAAACGTCATCAACACGCATTTGCCGGCCAGTGCGCCGCGATACCAGTCGTCGCGCAGGACCATTCCCAGGAGAGTCAGCATCTCGGTCGCAAACGGGAAGCTGGTGTAGACATTGTGTTCCAGAAACGTGATACGCCCCGCCTGGAAGTACTCTTTGGGGCCTTCGAAATGGTATTCATTGACATCAAAATCGGTTGAGGGCAACAGCGACCCCAGCACCATCGCCAAAACAAACGGCACGAGCGGAAGCATGCACCAGATCGCGGTCCTGATGGGCCGGGTATGCGTTGTGCGCAAAGTGGCCGTGGCAAGTGGTGCAGGGGAGGCGGACTGATTGAGCCTCGACAAGGCAACTCGCAAACCGATTTCGAGGCACAATCCGGCGGCTATCAAACTGCCGAGCAGTACGCGCGACAGGCACCCGACCAATCCGGCACCGAGTGTGACCAAAGACAGTGTGGCGAGTCCACATCCCACCGCAAAAACAGACTTCTCCGGCGACTGGAGTGCGATCGGCAACCGCAAGAGTCGCAGCAGCAGGTGTCCGAAGCTCCAGGCTCCCGCGAGAATGCTGCCTGCAACGCAGAGCAAGTCCAAACGTTGGGGGAAATATTGCCAACCTGCGTGGCCCGCATCAGCGGCGCGGGGCGGCGGATCGAATAGATCCGGGACATATCCCCACAAGTCTCCGCGAAGCCCGGGTGGGTTGGAAATCGGCGCCGAATAATAGGCCCCGCCCAGTAATGCCAGCCACAGGATACCCACGATGGCCCAGGGCCCGCGGTGATGGCTGGGGCGGACGAGGTCGTGTTCCATGGAAGACAGACTACGAGGCGGAGTATTCGGGGGATTTACACCCCCATACTACGCGGAATCCCTCAGAACGTAAGGGAACCGTTCGGAGATTCTCACCGTTTCTCGATGGTCTCGGCGTGCCGGTTGCACCGCGCAGGATGGACCGCCGTCTCCCGCGGGGGTGAGACACCGCGGGATTCTGCAGTCTGGCGGCGGGTGTATACCGCGGCGACCGATCAACCCGGCAGCAGTGCTGCCAGTTCCGCGTGGGGGCGGGCGATGACATCTGCCAGGATGAGCTTGCCTCCCAGGCGTTCGACCGTCGCCTTTCCGACCGAGACCGCGGTCTGCACGGCGGCGACATCGCCACGAACGACGATCGTCACGTAGGCTGCCCCAATCTTTTCTTTTCCGACCAGCGTCACGTTCGACGATTTCAGCATATCATCGGTGGCGTGCAGGGCCGCGACCAGGCCCTGCGTTTCCAGTAATCCAATCGCGTCGGAAGTGCTCATGTGTTTCTCCTTGGGAATTCGATAGTCGTACAGTCCCAGCATGGGACTGAAAACTGGTTTGGGGTGGGCGAGTTGCCGCACGACTTCCAGGGGGGCCGGCAAGACCGAGATGGTTCCACTGCTGCCCATCTTTTCGGCCAGGGCACGACCCGCTTCGGCGGCCTGCATGACATCTGCCGTCGAACCCACCAGTTTGATGCATTGGTGCGGTCCATCGGTACTTTCGATGCCCAGAATATGGACACCGGCGGATTTGGCACACAAGTCGGCGACCATTAACGAAGGGGTCAGGTTGGCGACTTCGAGCAGGGCCAGACTGTAGTGTTGGGGGTTGATCTCAGGCATTTCAGCGCGACAAACAGGTGCCGGAACGGTAAAACTCTCGCTCCAGAATAGCACACGTCGAAGCGCGCGGAAGGCGAAAATTTAGCGATTT
This sequence comes from Planctomycetota bacterium, assembly GCA_018242565.1. GTDB lineage: Bacteria > Planctomycetota > Planctomycetia > Planctomycetales > Planctomycetaceae > JACQFH01. The sequence continues at coordinate 6,612 of JAFEBR010000635.1, forward strand.
TACCGGCAAAATCGTTCCCTTGGGAACGACAGATCATCCGTGGCAGACCCTTTACGTCCGCGCGTGCTGCGACGGGCGATTGTCTGCCGGCCTCGCGAACAACTGGTTGTCGAGTGGCGCGTCAGTGGGGTTGTTCTGTCCCACGGCAATTCGATTTCGACCCTATCTGAGAAATTCCCTTCGCGGCAAGAAAGAGTGGTCGTCGCGAGTGATGAAGTCTCGGATTCGCGCCCTTGCAGTCGGGACAGTGCTGTTCGACATCTTATCTCGCTCTACCATCGGACGTTCGCTGATGGCGAGTTTCGCTGGGGGGTTACTCGGCACCCTCATCATAGATTCGCGAGTAGTCGGCAAACTTCGTTTGTTTAAGGTCTTCTTCGATGACTCGCTTGGCAATCGCGAAGTCGACCACAAAGCAGCAGACTTCCATGGTCCCTGAACCAATGCTGCCGCCATCGCAGTGTCCGAGTCCCGTCCAGCCCAAGGTTTCGTTCATGCGCTCTTCGAGTGCATGCCGTTTATTCAAGTCCTGCCTGGTCCCCATGTCCTTCACTGGAAACTCGATGATCAGGATGGCGTGATCATCGAGTTCGACGGGAGCATGCCCGTCTACGAGAGGTTTTGCCAACACCTGTTCGAGGTTCTCTTCTTCGGCCAGTTTCTTGTTTCGCTTGTGTTCTGCCGTAGTGCCACGCTCACCGACGACTCCCCAGTGTTCGGTGATTTTGGCTCCATTGACCCAGGCTTCGTGATACTGCAAAACGAGATTCACCCGCTTGTAAAGCTTGAGCATCATTCTGATCCGTGTGCGCGACAGTACAGGAATTGATGAGCCGGGGTACCCTGGAAAACTGGCCCCACGGCGTGCCGAAAGTATGCACGTGCCGAAGCGGGTACGTCAAGTTCTCTGTCGCCATGTCGGGGGGGACAAGATTCACGAGGTCCCGCGATGTGGACTCTGTTTCGGAACCGGTGGCTGCACCCGCTCGGTTCAGGCGGGGTATTACAGGCTTGGAGGTCAAGTCGCTTTAGCGGACGCTCCAAAGATCTCCTGAAGCTTTTGCGAACGGTACGCGAAGATCCGCCGCAAGTCGGGGGCCACAAACAGGCGATTCACCAAACTGCCGCCCAGAACTCGGTAGAAAACCTCGTCGCTGACCAGGGTGCCCCCGTTCCGATCAGAAAACCGGTGTTCATGCCGCCAGTGCAGATACGGCCCCTTCAATTGCTCGTCGACGAAACGGGTGTAAGGCTCCCACACGGGAATCAGGCTGCGCCAGCGCAACGGGATGCCATGTAGCCGCAACCGATAGTCGATGATGGTGCCTGCTTGAATGACGATCGGACGCGGTGTGACCACATGAAATTTCAGCAGCGGCGGAGTAATGGATTCCAGTTGAAATGCGTCCGAGAAGAACTCGAACACCTGGACTCGTGGCGCCGGCAGCCAGATTTCTGTTTTGAGCACATA
>JAFEBR010000636.1 GCA_018242565.1 Planctomycetota bacterium
ACGACGGCATCTCGACGCTCGATGCGATTCGTGGTGATCAGTACGTACAAAACGCTTCCATTTACCAGTACATCGAAGGGCCGCTTGCGGTCGTCGGTGGTTATGTCCGCACCACAGGAGCTGTGCCGGGCCTTTCCGGGGGCGAATACGCGACGGCTCCCAGTTTGACGGTGTCGCCCACAGGCAACACGTGGACCAACAACATTACCGCGATCGATCCCGATTTTTCTGAGTTCTGGGACGGAACCTCCGATGGTCGTCGCAACTATACGATTGACGTTTCGACCGGAACGGTCATCGCCACCGATCTGCAATGGGGTGGGGATGGCGAAGTATTGTTTTCGACAGAAACCGAAGGGGACGTCGGCATCACTTATGACCGCTGGAACAATTCGTTGTGGATTCTTAATCACGACACTGGGTTGATTACCGACTACTCGCTGACCGGCGAATACCTCTCAAGTTTTTACGCCGACGATATTGACATCTTCGGCACGGCTCTGGCGATGGATATCGATCGCACGCTGTGGTTCGTCATCGACAATTCCGGGATCATCTCGCATTACGATATTGAAGGGAATTGGCTGGGCGAAGATTTTTATGATCCGCTCGGCTACTCGCTTGGCGGTGAAATCGCCGCGGTTCCCGAACCCGGGACATTGGCCATGGCCTCTCTGATGTCTGGCCTGTTTGGCATGGCCTGGCTCCGCCGCCGAACTTCCCTCCGTGGGACAAGTTTGTAACTTGTCGGCGTAGTCTTTTCGTCCAGGTTGTCGGGTGGCGAGCCCCTGAATTTCGCTGCCTCAGTTTGCTGTTCTTTCTGCAGTCATGACAAGTTAAAACCTTGTCCCACGTGGTTGCCGTTTTGAAAACTCGCTAACGTACGTGACATGCACGAAACGCCGGCGGGTGAACAGATTGGCATGATTGGCCTGGGCCTGATGGGGACCGCTCTCACCGAGCGGTTGCTCGAACACGGGTACCGCGTCGCTGTCTGGAACCGGACCCGCGACAAAGCCGACCCCCTGATTGCCCGCGGGGCCTGCTGGAGCGACAACCCGCTGGCCGACTGTTCGCGCGTCGTGATCAGCCTGTACACGACCGACGTCGTCGAAGCCGTGCTGGAACAGTTGCAGGCCGGGCAGCATCCGGGGCTGACAATTCTCGATACGACCACAGGCGAGCCGGAACAGACCGCCGCCCTGGGCCAACGCCTGGCCGCGCGTGGTGTCCACTATCTCGATGCGCCGATCTCCGGTTCCAGCCAGCAGACCCGTGACGGGGCGGCCACCGTCATCGTCGGGGGTGACCGCGCGGTCTTCGTACAGTGCGCCGACCTGTGGCCCATTCTGGGAGCCAAGGTGTTTCACGTCGGCCCCTGCGGCAGTGCGGCGAGAATGAAATTGATCAGCAACCTGGTCCTTGGTTTGAATCGCGCGGCTCTGGCTGAGGGGCTGGCGTTCGCCGAGGCCTTGGGGGTGCCCGCCCAGGCCGCTCTCGAAGTGCTGGCCGGCAGCAATGCCTACTCGCGGGCTATGGACGTCAAGGGGCGCAAGATGGTCGAACGTGATTTTTCGGTGCAAGCCCGGTTGTCGCAGCATCTGAAGGATGTGCACTTGATGCTCGATGCGGCCGCCGCACACGGCCTTTCGCTGCCACTGACAGAAACCCATCGATTGCTGATGGAACGGGCCGAGGCCGCCGGGTGGGGCGATCACGACAATAGCGCGATCATTGAAGTTCTGCGCAAGCCGCGGCAGTTGCCATGAGTCGACCGCACGGCCGTTCTTTTCCGGTCCTGTTCGGCAGTGGGCACTGGTTGGTAACATCTCGCGAATCGGCTGCCTGCGATGGCGGGTTTCTGGAACGGTTCGATCAGAGAAATCGGTGAAAAGATGCAGCGGTGCTTCAATGCCGGCGTTTGAGACGGCCCTCGAAATTCATGCCGCACCGCAAGTCGTCTGGGACGTCCTGTCGCGCGTCACGCACTGGCCCGACTGGACTCCCACGGTGACAGCGGTTGAGGCCTTGACCGGTCCGGAATTAAGGACCGGTGCGCAATTCCTGATTCGACAACCCCGGTTGCGACCCGCCGTTTGGACGGTGTCCTCGGTCACCCCGGGGACCGAATTCACCTGGCAGATGTCCGTGCCGGGCGTGCATGCCTCGGCGTCGCATGTCGTGACCGATACCGGTCGGGGAATGTCGCAACTGAAATTGCAGGTCGTCATGACGGGCATGCTGGCGCCGCTGTTGTGGTGGCTGGTGGGACGACTGACACGGCAGTATGTCGTCACTGAAGCCGAGTCACTCAAAAAGTACGTTGAGCGTTGAGTTTTCTCATCGGCTCGCTCCACGCCGCGTTGTCATTCGCTTGGACACAGGCGTCGCAGTTGCACTTCTTTGGAGTGCGGCCGCCCGGCTGCCGCTTTTTTTATTTCCGAAACCGACTCCCGCCGGACAGGCATCGCTTCGCCCGATTTTTTCTTTCGGTTGTACCCGTGACGCCGCCCATTTTCGACACGTCGTGCCGTGACACGTCGGGACCAGCAAAGGTATCCACAGGTTTGCACAGATTGTTCCCGATGATCTGCCGGGCCCAAGCACTGGGGATTGCACTCATTTCCCGCTTTTGTGGTGCAGGCGTCGCAGTTGCACCGCTTTGGAGTGCGGCCGCCCGGCTGCCGCTTTTTTTATTTCCGA
>JAFEBR010000637.1 GCA_018242565.1 Planctomycetota bacterium
GGTTTCGATGCCCAAGGCGAACGCGCCGCCAAATGTCCCGAGCTTTAATAATTCGGCTGGATCGAAATCTGGTGCCAGTCCTCGCAGAAATCGCAATTCATTGAATAACGACAAATCGGGATTTGAAGCGCGACTGTCAGTCCCCAGGGCCACATTGATCCCGCGGGCCAGCATCGTCCGCCAGGGATGGGGCGTGTGTCCAAAGTAGTGGTGAGTCCGCGGACAATACACCACCGATAAGTTCGGATGTGCGGCAATAAACTCGATTTCTTCGTCATCCAGATAATTGCCGTGGACCACGAGGACACAAGCCGCGCGGGCCAAGGCCTGCAGAAAATCGAGCGGCCGCCGACCGGGTGGAAAAGCCTCGTCACGCCAGACCCCCAGACGCTTTAAGAAACCGGTAAATTCGCCGGTTCCGGATGCGAGGAGTTCCCATTCGGCGCGGGTCTCCGCCAGGTGCATGGCCACGGGGGCACCCTGGGCCACTGCCAGATCGATGGCGGACTGCAACAGATCGGGATGCACGCTGTACGGCGCATGGGGACTGAGGCCGGCAACCACATCTGTCTGTGCGGCCAGATGAACAGCGGCGCTCTGTAGCTGGGTGGCCTGCCGCTCGGGAGCGAGTCCGCGAAGTTCGAGAAATGAAACCGTTCGTGGCGTGATGATCCTGGTCGTCGGGGCACTTGCGGCGGGTTGGCCCGCAATGTCGCCTACGACGGTGACCCCGTGCCGCGTCAATTCCGTGCGACCGGCAGATACTGCCCCGGAATCCGCCTCGGGCTGAACGCCCCGCTCCTGCCGGTGAGCAATCACCGCGTTCAGCCAGGCCGTGAAGGGCTGCGCGGGTGTTAACGGGGTCGGAACATCGCTCAATTCGAGATGGCAGTGTGCGTTCACCAATCCCGGAATGATGCCCCGATTCCCCAGGTCGAGATCGGATACACCGGGGTGAGCATGGACCGCCGTGATCCGCCCCGCGGTGATTTCGATCCGCCCGTTTTCAAGCGGCGGACCCCAAACAGGAAAAATCCAGCGGGCACGCAGAGTACACGAAGCAGTCTCGTTGACAGGTAAATTTAACGGCGGATGATCCCACACGATGATTCAGACAGCCCAGGCAAAAAATACGCGAAACTCAAGCCGCCAACCGGCGGGGTCCGTCCGGCCAGATAATGACGACGCGACGCATGTCAGGCATCTTTGAGGACGTGAGCGAAGTCAACCTCGTCGGCAACACGCTGGCCGCCGAACAGGGGGCGCGCCAGCCAGACGAGTATCGGCGCGGCGAAGGCGACACAGATCAAACAGGTCGGCCACCGGTATCGCAGCGAACCCTCGATTTGCGCAAAGAACATTTCCTGCCAGCCGGCGCTGGGCAGAGTTTTACCAATGCGTCCGTGCGCGACTCCCAGCATGTTGTTCAGGAAATGGAAAAGAATGCAGGGGAACAGACTGCGGCTGCGGACGGCCAGGGTGCCGATCACCAGTCCCAGCAGGGTGGCGTTGAAGACCTGCTGCGGAATCATGTGCATGATGCCGAAGGCGACGCTCGACATGACAATCGCCAGCACCCGCCTTCCGCCGTGGGCACATCCGGACAGGATGAACCCTCGGAAGGCTATCTCTTCGCAGATGCCCGGCGCCACGGCGAACGCCAGCAGGACGAATCCGAGTGAGAGATTCTCGTCGGACATCGCGGCAAACGGCCGGGTCACCTCGGGGGGCAATTCGCCAAAGAACCAGTGCAGCGACGAGACCGCCTCCACCGACAGCGGGTGCAGCAGGAATGGCAATACCATGCCCGCGGCGAGCCATTTCGTGGCGGGCCAACGGATCCCCAGCGTTTCGCGCGGGCTCGTGGTCAAGGTAAAAGCCATGATCAGCGCCGGCCCGGCGATAATTGTCAGTTGCTGCAGCAGCATGAGTTTCATCATGCCGGCAGAATCGAATCCGACACGGGACGTAA
>JAFEBR010000638.1 GCA_018242565.1 Planctomycetota bacterium
ACTGCCGGGATAAACCCGGCAGCTTGCTGGGCTGAAGCGAGTCCGGTACCGCGCTATAGACCGACGATGCCGAGAATTGTGTGCATATCCCGAAACGTGCCGCGGACTCTGCCGTGTTCCGTAACGTTTCTTTGCGAGGGCAAACGCGCCTCGCCACGCGGTATCACCGTCCCCTGTTGACTCTGCCGGGATAAACCCGGCAGCTCGCTGGGCTGAAGCGAGTCCGGTACCGCGCGACAGACCGACGATGCCGGGAATTGTGTGAATATTCGGAAACATGCCGCGGACTCTGCCGTGTCCCGTAACGTTCCTTTGCGAAGGCAAACTTGCCGCGCCACGCGGTATCACCGTGCCCTGTTGACACTGCCGGGATAAACCCGGCAGCTCGCTGGCCTCGCGCTTGCGTCGTTCCGTCATCGACAACCGGCAGGCAGGCCAGGTCCGCGTCGTGTCGTGCGAAGATTCACCCCGCAATCGTCCGATGATCTCGACCTTGAATTTCTCGTCGGCGGACAATCTGTTCGACGGGCGGTCGTTAACCTAAGAACGAAAGGCGGTAATTGAATTCCCGCACTCCAAGGAGTGTAGCCGGCGAAATCGGGGCCCAGGGTTTACCGGGCCGCCAATTACTTCCAGCGGAAGATCCGCAGTGCGATCGTAAACGAGACCGATCCCCAGGCGAGCAGAATCAACAGCGGTTTCCACAGCGACGTCAGCGAAGCCCCGTCGACCATGACGCCGCGCAGGGCGTTGTTCAGGCACGTCAGGGGCAGCGCCTGAATGATTGGCTGCATGAACTCGGGAAACCTCTCAGCCGAGAAGAAGACTCCCGACGCGATCCACATCGGCAACATGATCAGGTTCATCAATCCCGAGATGGCATCGATCGTCTGAGCCCGCGAAGCGGTCAACAGACCGATGCCGGCGAAGCTCAAGCCCCCCAGCAACATCACCGGAAACAACTCCAGGTAGTTGCCCGCACAGCGCACCCCGAACGCCAGATAGCCATAGGTGAGGAGAAAGATCATATCGAACACGGAAAAGGTCAACCGGGTGAGCATGATGCTCAACAGAAAATGGGCCGGCCGCATGGGGGTGGCGAGCAGTCGCTTCAGCAGTCGGCGGACACGCATGTCCACGACGACAAAGCCAATGCCCCACATTCCGCCTCCCATGAGATTCATGCCGATCATGCCGGGCAGCAGAAAGTCAATATACCGGCTGCCGATCGCTTCCAGATGCGATTCTTCGTATTTCGGGGCATTGGGCAGATGGTCGCGGAGCAGGGTGTTTTCGACCGCTTCGCGAGCAAACAAGCTTTCGGCCCGCTGCACTTCGTCCCAGAACCGCGGGGGCTCGGTGGGTGAGTCACCGGTCTCGACCACGAGATTCGTCTTGCCGGTTTGCAGCCGTTTTTTCCAGTCGGTATCGGCGGGGCGGGTGATCTTGAACCGGGGGGCGCTGGCCAGTCGTGCCTCGAATGCGGCCGCCTGGGGGCCAATGATGTCCACCAGCACGGTGGTTTTCGGTTGGCCGCGGAACGCGAAGCCCAGCGCGGTGATCATGACCAGCGGAAAGCCATAGGTCCAGAAGACGGCCTCGGGCTGTCGCAGAAACAACCGGATGCGGGTTAAGACCAGCAGCCAGAGCGGATGGGACGGAGACGCACTCATGCTGCCGGTTCCTGTTCCTGCAGGTGCCTGCCGGTCAACGTCACAAAGACGTCCTCCAGCGTGGCATGACGTGTGGTGAGCGTGGCGAATTCGCGGCCGGAACCTTGCAGGTAGTTCATCAGCCCGGGCAGAGCCACATGCGGTTCCTCAACCGACAGCGAAAAATTGCTGTTGTCCTGACGCACGGTCTGCACGCTGGGCAAACGCTGCAGTTCATCGACCGTCAGCGCACGGCTGTTTTCGCTCAACGAAAAGTCGACAATGTGCTGGCCCCCCAGCCGCGAAATCAATTCGACGGGCGAGCCTAAGGCAATGACCTGCCCATGATCGACAACGGCGACCCGGTCGCAGAGACGCTCGGCTTCATCCATATAGTGCGTGGTGACCAGGACCGTCCGGCCCGTGGCCTTGAACCCGCGGATGATTTCCCAAAGTTCGCGGCGAGAATGAGGGTCGAGGCCGGTGGTTGGTTCATCGAGGAACAAGAGTTCCGGGTCGCCAACGATAGCCAGGGCAATCGCCAGCCGCTGTTTTTGTCCCCCCGACAGCTTTTCGATGCGGGCGTCGCTTTTCTCTTCGAGCGAGACCCGGCGGATGGCTTCTTCGGGCGGGATGCCAGTCTGGTAAAAGCTGCGGAACAACGTCACCGTTTCGAGGACGGTGAGCCGGTCGGAGAGTCGGGTTTCCTGCAGTGAAATGCCGATGCGGTTGCGAATCGCGTCGTCATCGTGCCCCCACCTCAATCCGAGAATCTCGAGTTGTTCCGCCGAGGTGGCGTCGAGCAGTCCCTCGAGAATCTCCATGGTGGTCGTTTTGCCGGCACCATTGGGACCGAGCAAGCCGAAGCACTCACCCGTGGGGACTTCCAGATTGAGTCCGCGGACGGCCTCAACGGGGGGCTTTCCCTCGTAACTTTTGACGAGTTGGCGGCAACAGATGGCAAGAGGCATCGGACAAAATCGGCAAGGGGCGGATCAGGTTGACTGGGCGAAGGTTAGTCGCTCAATCGGCGTGAATCAATACAAAATGTCTCAGATTCGCCGACCCAATCCGTGGCCGAGTGGCTGCA
>JAFEBR010000063.1 GCA_018242565.1 Planctomycetota bacterium
TACGTGACCAGGCAAAAAATTCGCAATTTTTGAATTCTTTGGAGAAAGGGCCAGGAAATGAAGGTTTTGGACCAAACGCCGGACGGCAATCGAGCCCTGAAAAGCCCAACCGCGCCCGTGGCCAACGGACTCCCACCGCGGACTCCACTCTCGCCCGACGCCGCACCCCGAAGTGGGTGCATACATCCGACGATCCCCCCCAACCGGTGGCCAAAACCGGCCACACAGAAACCAACTCGATGCCATCCAAAAACGACATCAAAAAAAATTTCAAATCTGAAATCTTCGGGAAAACCGCAGGAAAAAGAACGGGCTGGGAGCCTGGCGAGTTGTAGCTCGGAGGACGCCGCCCCTGGCATACGGGCAGCCCGCGGGACGGGCTGGCTACGTGACCAGGCAAAAAATTCGCAATTTTTGAATTCTTTGGAGAAAGGGCCAGGAAATGAAGGTTTTGGACCAAACGCCGGACGGCAATCGAGCCCTGAAAGGCCCAACCGCGCCCGTGGCCAACGGACTCCCCCCGCGGACTCCACTCTCACCCGACGCCGCCCCCCGAAGTGGGGTGCCCAGCCCTGATGCCCCCCAACCGGTCGCCAAATCAAGCCACGCAGAAGCTGATTCCCTGTCACCAAAAACCGACATCAAAAAAATTCAAATCTGAAATCTTCGGGAAAACCGCAGGAAAAAGAACGGGCTGGGAGCCTGGCAAGTTGTAGCCCGGAGGACGCTGCCCCTGGCATACGGGCAGGCCGCGGGACGGGCTGGCTGCGTGCCCAGGCAAAAAACTTCCAATTTCTGAATTCTTTGAAGAAAGGGCCGAGAAATGAGCGATCTGTACCAAACGCCTGTCGCTGGCCGAGCGATGAAGAAGCCCTCCGCGTGCGGGTCCAACGGTCTCCCGCGACCGGCCCCTCCCCGCCCGATGCCGCCCCCGAACCGGGTGCCCAGCACCGATGCCTTCCCCCAACCGCTGGCCAAAACCGGCCACACAGAAACCAACTCGATGCCATCCAACCCCGACATCAAAAAAATTTTTAAATCTGAAATCTTCGGGAAATCCGCGGGAAAAAGATCGGGATTGGAGCCTGGCGGATTGTGGCTCGGAAGACTCCGCCCTGACGACCGGAGACCTGCGGTCGGGCGGCCGGCGAGGTCGGGAGACCTGCGCCGAACTGACGAAGACCTCCGCCGCACGGAACACGACGATCGCGCCGCGAGGCGGTAACGGCACGGGCTTGACGTGCTCCTCAACGACCAGTTCAATTTCATCGCACCGAGACGCTGTCGAGGAATGAACTCGTGAACCGAGAGGATCCCCCCCACATGCAGTCCCCTTCCCCCTCGCAAGCCCTCGACCGGCGAACTTTTCTCAAAGCCGCGGCGGCCCCCACCCTCGCCCTGCCTCTGGGCACGACGTTGTCCACGACCTTGGCCCAGGCTCAGTCACAAGACTCCGAGGCCCCCGACGCGCCGCCCGGAATCGTGGATACCAACCTGCACGTCGGCGACTGGCCCTTTCGCCATTTGAAATACAGTGCCCCCCGGGCCCTCGCCGACAAGCTGAAGCAGCATCGGATCGTCGAAGGCTGGGCCGGTTCGTTCGAAGCGCTGTTTCACAAAAACCTCTCAGACGTGAATGCGCGACTGGCCGTCGCTTGCCGGGGGATTCGTGATTTGTCTCTCCGCCCCGTCGGCGCTCTCTGCCCGGTCTGGCCGGGTTGGGAGGAAGACCTGCGGCGTTGTCATGAAATCCACAAGATGCCGGCGATCCGCCTGTACCCGGCTTACCACCAGTACCGGCTCGACCGCCCGGAAATCCGGGAACTGTTCGCCGCGGTTCAGGCCCGTGGCATGTTTGTCCAAGTGGCGATCGATCTGGAAGATCCCCGTGTCCACCACCCCGCTCTGCAATTGGAACCCGTCGATGTCCGGCCGTTGACTGAACATCTGCAGGCCGTGCCCGAAATCCGCGTGCAATTGTTGAACGCTCAAATGGCGCTCTCTCAGCCGGGCATCGCTTCGCTGCTGGCCACCCGCCGCGTGACGTTCGATCTCGCCAACCTGGAAGGCGCCGGGGCCATTGGCCGACTGCTGGCGGGAAATCACTGGTCGATCAAAACCCAGTTACATCTGTCGCACCTGATGTTTGGCTCGCACGCGCCGTTTTTCCCACTGGAAGCCGCCCTGTTGCGGCTGTTCGAATCGCCTCTGGATCGATCGCAACTGGTAGCCCTGATGCAGGGCAACGCGCGGCACTGGCTGCCACCCGGACCAGTGCCCGGCTGACAGGTGTCCCCCACAATCGCTGATTTTCTTCTCACACCGCACCAAAGTCACATCACATGACCGACTGGCAAACATTCTCGCTGAACCCAGCCGATTACGGACTGCCATCGCGCGACGCACTGCGGCAACTGCGAATCTGGGACGGCCATTACCACGGCTTCCTGGGGAGCGATCCCTTAGCGCAACATGCTGAAACGATGCATTATGTCGAGCGAATGGGAATTGAACGGGTCTTTGCCCTCGAAATCGGAGGCAGTCTCGAGAAGCCGTTTGCTCCCACTGGTATTGAGGCCCAACAACGAGAGATTCTCGAGCGCGACGGGCACCGGGTGTCGGGACTGGTGTGTGTTGATCCGGGTGAACCGGAACAAAGCGTCGAAAAAATGGTGAACTGGATCCGCCAGGGTCCCTGCGTGGGGATCAAATACGCGGGCCATGGCCGGCATGAGTTCCGTGTGAGCCACCCGAAAAACGACGCGATCATTCGCCTGGCCGCCGACCTGCAAGCCATCATTTATGTCCACACCTGGCTCAAAGTCGGGGGGAGTCCGCGAACTCCCGGTGGTAGCAACCTGTCCGGCGAGGCCACTCCCATGGATCTCGTGACGCTGGCGAAACGGTTTCCTGATGTTCCGTTCATCTGCGGGCACACGGGGGGCGATTGGGAACTGGGCATCCGTGCCATCCAGTCACAGCCGAACATCTTCCTCGAATTTGCTGGCTCGGATCCTCATTCCGGAGCCGTCGATCTCGCTGTCCGCGAATTGGGAGCGGAGCGCATCGTCTGGGGAGGGCATGGCCCCAGTCGATCGTATGCCACCGAGTTGTCCAAAGTCCTCGATGCCGATTTGACCCACGAACAGCGTCTGCAGATTCTGGGGGGCAACCTGCGCCGCATCGCCGGTCCCATTTTCAAAAAGAAGGGATATAAAGTCTGACCACCCGCCGCGCGGATCGGCGTCGTCCGATCGGACGCAGACAGCGCGAAATGAGCCACCAGACACAGGGTTTTCCGCAACTTGCCGAAACTGGTGATTCGTCGTCGGGGTGTGTTATACTCCGGCGCAGGATGAGGCCGACAACGCCTTGCCAACGTCAGCGTAAGACGCTATAGCGTAATACTTTGCGAGAAGCCCCCCGTCAGCTTTCCAGACGGGTCGGCCACCCGGATGGTGGCCGGCTGCACATGTTCAGGACTTGTTATGCCAATTCTGGCACGCGAACCCGATCAGTACCCCGAAAACCTGCTGGAACGAACCGACTGGACGTCGGACGGCGAGCATCACTGGTGGGCGCTCTATACACGTTCGAGATGTGAAAAAGAGTTGATGCGTCGCCTGCGGGCGCTGCACATCCCGCATTACGGCCCCCTGATCGAGAAAAAGTCCCGCACCCCCAAGGGCCGCACCAACACCTCGTTTATTCCGCTGTTTTCGAATTACGTCTTCCTTTACGGCGACACGCACCAGCGGTTACAGGCCCTGACGACCAATTGTGTCTCCCGCGATCTGGTCGTCCACGATGGGGCCCAACTCGCCGCCGATTTGCGAGAATTACGGCAGTTGATTGATTCGGGAGAACCGATTCACGCCGAACCCCGCCTGGAACCCGGGACCAAGGTGCGGGTCTGTACCGGACCACTGACGGGCCGGGAAGGAATCGTCGTTCAACGTCACGGGGAAGCTCACCTGCTGGTTGCCGTGCATTTTCTGCAACAGGGTGCGACGGTACAGATTAAGGACTGTCAGGTCGAACCGATCTGATTTCGCAGAATGAGACTGGCACGGTGTTTGCGATTTCTGTCTTCTGGCATAAATCGCGGTCACAATTTGAGAAACACAAGACGGGAACCAGCATGGCTCAATCGCTTTGTCAAAAAGGAATCGTACTCGCCGGCGGATCCGGGTCACGGCTGTATCCGGTCACCTTGGCGGTCAGCAAGCAATTGCTGCCCATTTACGATAAGCCCATGGTGTACTACCCGCTGTCGACCCTCATTCTGGCGGGAATCCGGGATGTGCTGCTGATTTCCACGCCACACGACATTGGCAATTTTCAGAAAGTCCTGGGAGACGGCGCCAATCTGGGTATGTCGATCCGGTACGCGGTGCAACCGAATCCCGGGGGACTGGCCCAGGCGTTCATCATCGGGAAAGAGTTCGTGGGACGCGATCCTTCGGCCCTCGTGCTGGGTGACAATATTTTCTACGGCTCTGGGTTTCAGGATCTGCTGAAACGTGCCGCCAATGAACCGGAAGGGGCCACCGTCTTCGCCTACAACGTTCGCAATCCCGAAGCGTATGGCGTCGTCGAACTCGACAGCACGGGCCGGGCCATTTCGATTGAAGAAAAACCTGCCAAGCCCAAGTCGACACTGGCCGTCACCGGACTCTATTTCTACGACAACCAGGTGGTGGATATCGCGGCCAACCTGAAACCCTCGCCTCGCGGCGAACTGGAAATCACCGACGTCAACCGCGAGTACATGCACCGCAAACAATTGCGGGTGCAGGCCTGCGGGCGTGGCTTTGCGTGGCTCGATACCGGCACTCCGGAATCGCTGATTCAGGCGGCCAACTTTGTGGAAATCGTAGAAACACGGCAGGGCATGAAGATCGGCTGCATCGAAGAATGTGCGTACCGCGCCGGGTTCATCGATTCAGAACAGATGCTCAAACTCGCTGCCAAATACAAAAACGCTTACGGACAGTACCTGCAATCGCTGGTGAAATCGTAACCGGCGTGCGGCGACCTTCTCTTCCGGTGTGAACCGGCCAGGTCCCGCGGTCGGAACAGACGTCAACATTGCCACCCACAATCCAGCATCCGCCCCGGCAGACGCTGGCTGTGGACATCGAGAGCGTCGTACAGCACCTCGTAACGACGGCAGAAACAGAACGGTCGGGTTTCACCCGCAGCAATACAACACACACAACTTTCCTTTGAGGTTCCCCATGAAACGCCTGCTTGTCACCGGTGGCTGTGGATTTATCGGCTCCGAATTTGTCCGTCAGCAACTGGCCAACTACCCGGATCAGACCGTGGTGAACCTCGACGCGCTGACCTATGCCGGCAATGTCGAAAATCTGGCGGCACTCGAGGGTAATCCCCGCTACGAATTCGTGCATGGCGACATCACTGACCGGAATCTGATTGACACCCTGCTGAAAGACAAACCGTTCGACGCCGTCGTGCATTTTGCCGCCGAGAGCCATGTCGACCGCAGCCTGCTTGACTCGGGTCCGTTCGTGCGGACAAACGTGCTGGGCACCCAGGTTCTGCTCGACGCCAGTCGCGCCGCCAAGGTGGACAAATTCGTGCATGTCTCGACCGACGAAGTGTACGGCAGCCTGGGAGCCACCGGACTGTTCACTGAAGAGACGCCGCTGGCCCCCAACAGCCCGTATTCGGCATCGAAGGCGTCGTCCGACATGCTGGTCCGGTCGTACTTCCACTCGTTCCACTTTCCGGCGGTGATCACCCGCTGCTCAAACAACTACGGCCCCTACCAGTTCCCGGAGAAACTGATTCCGCTGTTCATCACCAACCTGATGGCGAATGAGCAGGTTCCCATCTATGGCACCGGCACGAATGTCCGCGACTGGATTCACGTCAGCGACCACTGCCGGGGTATTGACGCGGCCCTGCGGAAGGGAATGCCCGGCGAGGTCTATAATTTCGGCGGTCGGTGCGAAAAGACCAACATGGAAATCACGCTGCTGTTGCTCGAATTGCTGGAAAAACCGCAGTCGCTGATTCGCTACGTCGCCGACCGCCCGGGTCATGATCTGCGTTACGCCATCGACTGCTCAAAAGCCGAACGCGAACTGGGTTGGACGCCGCAGGTCGTGTTCAGTGAGGGCTTACGCGACACCATCAACTGGTACCGCGAGAACACCACCTGGACGTCACGCGTCAAATCCGGTGCGTACCGGCAGTACTATCAGCAGCAGTACGCTTCACGCCTGGCCTGATCGAGCCAGCGCACACGCGACCATTTCCGATCACGAATTCGCCCCTGGGAAGGCCTCAATATTCCCCAGTTGAAAACGACTTGTCGCGCTCAGGCAATCATGCCGCGCAAGGCACGCGATGCCTGGTTCTCGCAGGCCCGGTCGGATTGCTTGGCAAGCACCGACGGCTCGCGGAGTGCCACAAACCTGGTCGAACGGACGGACCGTGGAGAATTGGCAATGTCACAGATTGCTTACGCAGAGTTGACGGAAATGAGCCGGTCGGCACTTAGACGCCGACTTTCGCCTCGTCGGCACGCTGCCGCCCGAGCTCTTTCCCGACGACAGACGGACAACAAGAGGGGACCTGGTCCGGAGCTTTGATTGTCCACGCCGCGAACCGTATTCTGAGAAGGCGCTGTTCGATCGATTGCTGATTCACTCGAGATTTTCAGTCCGGGAGACGACTCTCATGCGGTATTTGATAGCCAGTGGCGTGGCGTTGACGATGGCCTGTCTGGCACACTCGGCGATGGCCGATGAACGGGTTCAGGAAACCGCCACCGAAATCCGCATTCTGCTGCCGGACCTCGAAGCCAGCATTCGCAAAGAGGGCTACGTCACCGGAGTCGCCGCGCAGTCGTTCCTCGATAAGAAAACGGGTTTTCGCGACGCCGGATATGGACTCGACATCGTCGACTGGATCATGGAGCCGGGTTCCGACGAGGCCTACCGCGATCAACTCGACAAAGAGCTGGTTTACCAGTTCGGCAACCCGTATCACGGCAAGACGGCCAAGCGGTCAATCGAAGGGCCGCAGATTTGCACCCAGGCCAAACAGCTGGATCCAAACGTCATCGCTGGCAAGGATTTCGTCGCTGTCACCCAGAAATTCCAATATCGCACCGCGGCCCCCGGCAAAAAGACCGGTTCCGTCTGGGACCAGATCCTCGTGTTTCCAAAGGGGAAGCGGTATTTCATTTCCACCGACCGTATCGCTGCCGTGAATAGTAGCGACGCCATGTTTCTGCGACTCGATATGCCGGGACATATCAAGCACACGAAAGGGGACACGTTCAGCGAAGTGTACCTGAGCTACCGTGCCGGCGATGGGATCATTCCCGCCTCGGAGTTCTTCGAGAATTTCGCCCCCGACGAGAAGTTCAACTACACCCGTGGCCGCGACAAGATTCCGCAGCGATTCATCCGCGCGTATCATCTCCGCGATCCGAAAACCGGCGCGTCAGGGCCCTGGCTGGCGGGCATGACGCTCGATCCGGGAATCGTTTCCGAAGCCTGGTGCCACCAGCGCGGCTATGTCTGCATGATCGAAGAATTCGGCGGCAAGCCGATCAAAGCGGGTGAATCATTCAGCGCGGCTTTTATCGTGGGCTTCTTCGATTCGATCGCCGAGATGCACGCGGTCTATGACCAGTACGCCGGGCATTCCGGACTGGATGTTCAAACGACCGGTTGGAAGCTCACCAAATAGCCAAGGTTATTTAACCTTCACCGGTTTACCGGATGCGATACTCTTGGCTTCGAGATAGCACATTTTCAGGGCATCGCGAGCCAATGCGCCTGAGAGCAGCGCGGGTTCTTTGCCGGCGATCACGGCATCGACCGCCACCTGCAGTTCCGACGTGAAGGCCGAGCACCACTCGGCGCCCCCCTTCAGCTTGGGTTGTGTGACCTTGCCATCCGCCGTGGCGAGAGTCAGCGGTCGATTGACGAGCGGTTCGCCTCCCAGAGTATTGAAGTCATACAGCAGCGTCGCTTTTTCGAGGTTGATTTCAAAACCATGCGCAAAGGCCAGCCCCTTGGCGGAGATCCCCCCGCTGATGCAACTCACCGTCTTTTCCGGGTCGTCGTACAGGTACTGGGTCGTCACGTGCTGCATGAAGCCTTTTTCGAGAATGCCTCGGCTATAGACCGCGTTGGGCACGCCGCACGTCAGACCGATGAAATGGTTGTCGTGAATGTGCAGATCGATCCCCGGGCCACCGGTCTTGGAGATATCCGCCATATCGGCCGACCAGTCGGGTTTCGAGATCACCCGCCGGAAATGGGCCGTGCGCAGCTTGCCATATTTGCCCGACTGGATGCACTCGGCTGCAAACTTGAATTCGGGAAAAAAGGGCAGCACATGGGCCACCATCAGCATGCGCTTGGCCTTGGTCGCGGCCGCCACCATCCGCTCAGCGGCCGAGACTTCGAGGGCAATCGCCTTCTCGACTATGGTGTGTTTCCCCGCCAGCAGCGAATCGAGCACGGCCGGTTCATGCTGATCATTCGGCAGGCAGATGTCGATCAAGTCAATATCGGGGTCCGCCAGCATGGCGTGGAAATCGGAGTACTTCTTAACCTTCGAGAGATCCACCTTGCCGCCGCGCGGGCCGAAGTTCCCCTGGATGCTCGACCAATCGCCCGCCAGTTTTTTCGGATCGCGGGTGGCGATCGCGGTGACTTTGGCCCCCTTGAGCTTTTTGGCCGCCTCGAAGTGGGTCATCCCCATAAAGCCAATGCCAACGATGCCGATGCGGATCATGGTGAACGAGTCCCGGAAGAGAATGCGGATTTCTATGTTTTCAGACCGCCATCATTTTGGGCAGTCGGACAAGAATTGCAAGTCGCGTAGGTTGCATGTCGGGTAGGGTGGATTTTGCCCAGCGAGAACGAATTCGTTTCCTTCTGTTCAATTTGGGGGAACAGAAGAAAACAAAGAAATCGAAGATTTGCGATCGACCAGACCAGCCAGAGTTTGGAGGGCGGCAAAACGTTTCCGGCTGAAAAATAATCGCATTGCCCGCTCAGCCGCCATTTTTCTGCCGGAGATCTTTTTGCCTTATCTTTTCTTTGCAAAGCCCCTGCCTGCGATCCGCTTTGACGAGCATCGACCAGCAGCAAGCTGGAAAGAAAAGGGACCCCAACAACGTCAGGGCGAATTCCCAATGCTTCGATAAGGGCAACATCAAGCCAGCCATGGACGCGAGAAACGTCACGGCGACGGCAGACCCTGCAATCACCTGCAGCACTTTGTTTCGGGGCTGGCTACGTCTGTCGCTCATGCCCAGATTTTACCGGAATGGGACACTGCCGATCGAGAGGATTCGGCGACTCGGATGATGGCACTGCCAATTCCTGGCCCATCGTCCAAGAAGAGAATATCGCAGGAAAAGACATGCGGTCCAATCCAGCCGTCACTTCGGACGACCGCAAGATTGGCCGAGATTCGCAGACATTCCCGCTGGAATTTTTCCTCCCGCCGGTGACTCTCACGCCCCGTCGCCTTTTGTTAAAATCCG
This sequence comes from Planctomycetota bacterium, assembly GCA_018242565.1. Lineage (GTDB taxonomy): Bacteria > Planctomycetota > Planctomycetia > Planctomycetales > Planctomycetaceae > JACQFH01. The sequence goes on from JAFEBR010000063.1 coordinate 9,545, forward strand.
AACCATACCTCGATCCCCGATTCCTACCGGGATCGCGGGCACCGAAAACACGAAACGCACAGACCTACGGAATTATTCGACCGCGCCCGCTGCCGGCGCCGACAAAGGAGTGTCCATGAGCGACCCCCGTCCCTTCTGCCACCTGCATTGCCACACGCACTACAGCCTGCTGGATGGGGCCAACCGGATTCCAGACCTGGTCAAAAAGGTCAAAGCCGCGGGCATGAACTCGCTGGCGATCACCGACCACGGCAATCTGTACGGGGCACTCGAGTTTTATCAGAAGGCCAAAGAAGTCGGCATCAATCCGATCATCGGGTACGAAGCGTATATCGCCCCGGGCGACCGCCGACACAAAGACGCCAGCCGCATGAAAGAGGCCAGCTTTCACCTCACCCTGCTGGCCAAGAACCAGCAGGGGTTCAAAAACCTGATCAAAATGGCGTCCGTCGCCTTCCGCGAAGGCTTCTACTACAAGCCCCGTATCGACAAGGAACTGCTGGCGGCCCACCACGAGGGGATCATCTGCCTGTCAGGCTGCGCCGCGGGCGAATTGTCGCAAATGATTCTCGGCGATCGGATGGAAGACGCCGAAAAACTGGTCCAGTGGTATCACAGCCTGTTCGGCAACGACTACTACCTGGAAATCCAGAACGCCGGCCTGGAAATCCAACGCCTCTGTGCCGAGGGGACGGTCGATCTTTCGAAAAAGCTGGGCATTCCGCTGGTCGCCACCAACGACGCCCACTACCTGAACAAAGAGGATGCGTCGGCACACGACGTGTTGCTGTGCGTGAATACGCACAGCCAGCGCAGCGACGTGAAGCGTATGAAAATGGAGGGGCAGGAGTTCTTCGTCCGCACGCCGGAAGAAATGTACGCGGCCTTCCCCGGATTTGAAGATGCCTGTGCCCGTACACAGGAAATCGCCAACAATGTGCTGATTGACCTGGACCTGAAGAAACGGCACTTCCCGGTGTTCCGCCCGCCGCAGGGACTGACCGACGTCGAGTTTCTCCAGGAACAGTGCCGCATCGGGTTGAAGTGGCGGTATGGCGACAACCCGGGCAAAGATGTGCTCGACCGTCTCGAATACGAGATGGGGGTCATCACCCGCATGGGTTTTGCGAGTTACTTCCTGATCGTCTGGGATTTCGCCCGTTTCGCCCGAGAAAACGGCATCCCCGCGCTGGCCAGAGGTTCGGCGTGCGGTGCCATTGTGACGTACCTGCTGGGCCTCAGTAATGTGTGCCCACTGAAGTACGACTTGCTGTTCGAGCGATTCCTGGATCCGAACCGGGCCGAGGCGCCTGATATCGATATCGACTTCTGTCGCGATCGTCGGGAACTCGTATTGAACTACGTCAAGGAAAAGTACGGGACCGACAACGTCGCCCAGATCGGCACGTTTGGCACACTGGGCGCCAAAGCTGTGATCCGCGACGTCGCCCGCGCGCTGGCCGTGTCGCTCGATCGAGCCGACGAAGTCGCCAAGTTCGTTCCGGGCGGCCCCGGGGTCGACCTGGCCGACGCACTCAAGGAGAGTGCCGACCTCAAGGCGGCTTACGACCAGGACCCCATGATCAAGGAAGTGATCGACTACGGGCTGAAGCTCGAAGGTCTGGCCAAGAGTGCCGGAACGCACGCGGCGGGCGTCGTGATCGCCGACGAACCGCTCGACAATTACGTGCCGTTGCAGAAGATCTCGGGCAAAGACGACATCATCACGCAATGGCCGATGGCCGACGTGGAAAAAGCCGGCCTCCTGAAGATGGACTTCCTCGGGCTGCGCAACCTGACGATCCTCGACAAGGCGGTGCAGAACGTCAAGAAGCATAAGGGCCTCGAACTCGACCCCATGACGTTTCCGCTGGACGATCCGGAAACGTTCAAGCTGCTGCAGCGGGGCGAAACCAAGGGGATCTTCCAGTTGGAAGGGGGCGGTATCCGCGACCTGCTGACGAAGATGAAGCCCGACTCGTTCAAAGACATCATCGCCACCTCGGCGTTGTATCGCCCCGGTCCCCTGGAAGGGGGCATGGTGATGACGTACGTCAACGTCAAGAACAAGATCGAACCAGTTCCCAAGGTGCACCCCGTCGTCGACGAGATTCTCGACGAGACGTACGGCGTGATGGTGTACCAGGAACAGGTCATGCGGATTCTGAACCGCCTGGGGGGCATCGAACTCTCCAAAGCGTATGCATGTATTAAGGCCATCAGTAAGAAGAAGGCCGAGATCATCGAGAAGAACCGGGCCGAGTTCATTAAGGGGGCCCAGGAACGGGGCATGCCGGAAGCCGAAGCGGCGGGCATGTTCGGACTGATCGAAAAGTTCGCCGGCTACGGCTTCAACAAGTCGCACTCGACCGCCTACGCCGCCATCGCCTACCAGACCGCCTATCTCAAGGCCCACTATCCTGTTGAATTCATGGCCGCGCTGTTGTCGTGCGGCATGGAAGATACGGACCGCATCTGCGAACACGTCGATGACTGTCGGCGGATGAAAATCCGCGTGCTGGCACCTAACGTCAACCAGTCGGAAGTCGAATTCGGCGTGCTGGGGACCGAACTGACCTTCGGCATGGGAGCCATCAAGGGGGTCAGCGTACAGGCCATTGCCGCAATCGCCCGCGAACGCACCGAACACGGTCCGTTCAAGGATATCTATGACCTCTGCGAGCGCGTGGATCCGAAGCAATTACCGAAAGGCTCGCTCGAAATCCTGATTCGTGCCGGCGCCCTCGATTGCTTCGGCCCGGACCGCAATCAGCATCTCGCGATGGCGGATCGCGCGATTCAGAACGCAGCCTCAAAACTGCGGGACAAGCAGGCGGGACAGAAGAACCTGTTCGGCGGAGACGAGACTCCACAGGCCGCCGCGGGCACCTCCGCCGCGATTGCGCTGCCCGACGTGCCGCCGATGACCCATTCCCAGAAACTGGCCGATGAAAAAGAGGTGTTCGGCTTCTACCTCACCTCGCATCCGCTCACCGAACACGCCTCGAAGCTGCAACTCTACTCGACGCATACGACGCACGATCTCGTGACGCTGACCGACGGCGCCGAAGTCCGCCTGGGGGGGATGATCTCGGCGATCAAGAAGACCAATACGAAAAAGCCCAGCCGCAACGGACACACCAAGTACGCCAACTTCGACTTCGAAGATGTCCGCGGCACCGTGCGGTGCATCATGTGGCCCGAGGAATTCTCACGCTACGGCGAAAACATCAAACCGGAAGCGATCTGTTTCATTGAAGGGCGGGTTGACCGCCGGGGGCGTGAACCGAACGTCGTCGTCAACAATCTGATCTCGATGGAAGAAGCGTCGCACAAATTTACCGACCAGGTAGCCGTCAAGTTCCAGCGGGGATTGCATGGCGAGAACGAAATCGATCGAGTGGGTGAGATTCTCCGTCGGCACCCTGGCCGCTGTGGCGTGGCGATTGTCATCGACTCGTACGACGAGCAGAATCCCACATTGCGGTTCCGCTACCTGCTGCAACCCAACGCGTCGCTGAAAGTCGCCGCCAATTCCGAACTGGCTAACGAATTGGAAGAAGTTCTGGGAACCGGAAACGTCCGCTACTTGTCTAATCAGAAGCCCAAAACCAACGGCAACGGGAATGGCCGCCGCAACGGCGGAGGGCATTAAGAATCCAATCTGCTGCCGGGGCTGCAGATCCCCGGTAAGTTGCAACATTCAGCACGGTCTCGACAGTCGTTTGATCTTCGAGCGGGCTGACGGAACGACGTGAAGACAGTATCAGGAATCCCCGCAGCCGGGTCAGCCTTCACGCCCGGCTCACGGCGCTTGGCAACATAGACGAACTTACACGCGGCGGTCATACTGACGACATCGTCGCGAATTTCCCTGTTGAGTGTTTTCTGTCACATTTCCCGGGTGTCACCCATGAGCACGATTCAGCAATCGACACGGCGTGATTTTCTCAAAACGGCCAGCGCGGCCGCCTTGGTGCCGTATTTCTACACGGCCTCGGCCCGGGCCAGTGCCGATCGGCCGCCTCCCAGCGATCGGATCGTGATGGGCGGCATCGGTATCGGCAACATGGGGCGTGGCGATCAGGGGGCCTTCCTGGGCCGGAAAGATGTCCAGTATGTCGCCGTCTGCGACGTGCGGGAAGAATTCCGCAACCACGCCAAAGCCCAGGTGGATGGCCGGTACAACAACAAAGATTGCCAGGCCTACAATGACTTCCGCGAACTGCTGGCCCGCCCCGACATCGACGCCGTGCACATCGCCACGCCCGACCATTGGCATGCGATCATGGTCATCGAAGCCTGTCGGGCGGGCAAAGATGTCTACTGTCAGAAGCCGGAAACGCTGACTTTGCGAGAAGGCCCCCTGATGGTCGCTGCCGCCCGCCGGTATGGCCGGGTCGTGTCCGGCGGCAGTCAGCGCGTGCTCGAAGACTATCGCAAACAGGTCGATCCGGTCTGGGCTGGCGAATTGGGCAAACTGAAGTCCATCAATGTCAGCGTGGGACCTTTGCCGCAACTCTGTAACCTCCCCGCCGAGGACATGACCGAAAAAATCGACTGGGACCTGTGGCTCGGCCCGGCCCCGTGGGCCCCGTACAACTCGAAACGTTGCAGCGGCAGCTTTTCGATCAATGGTGCCAGCTGGCGTTCGTTCATCGATTACTCGGGGGGCGGGATGACCGACTGGGGTGCCCACCATTTCGGCGGCGCCACATTCATCGCGGATGTCCGCGAACAGCAACCCGTGGAAGTCAAATTCCACCAGGACAACGGTCAAACCTATCTCAGTTACCATTACCCCAACGGGTTTGTGCTGTACCACAATCGGCCCAACACGCCGAATCTCGCGCTGGAAGGCTCTTCCGAAGAAGTGGCCCCCAAACCGGTTCCAGGCTATCAGGGCGAAGGGGGCATCTACGGCGACTTCATCCATTGCGTGAAGACCCGGGAAAAGCCCTTCCGCGACATTGAACTCGCCGTCAACACGGCCGCTGTCGCGCACCTGGGCAATATCGCCTACACCCTGCAGCGGTCGCTCAAATGGGACTCGGCCAAACAGGAATTCGTGGGCGACGCCGACGCCAATCGCCTGACAGATCGCGCCCGTCGCGAGCCTTGGGCCATTTAATGTTCGTGGACGCCACAGAATTTTTCATCCACACCGGTTTGCATCCACTTCCTGAACAAGGACTCGCACAATGCCGTTGGACGACGCCTTCCAGGCCCTGAAAACTTACGACTGGGGCACCGATCGTGCGCCGGTCACCCCCATCACCGAGGCCGTGGCGGCTGCGCAGAGCAATGCCGAGGCCCGCCAAGATCTGGAATCGCGACTGCTGGCCGCGCTCAGCAGCGACATCTCGCGCGATGCCAAAGATTTCGTGTGCCGCATGCTGACGATTGTCGGCTCGACGGCGGCCATCTCGGCTTTGGCGGCGCTGCTGCCCGACGAACAGCTTTCGCACATGGCGCGGTACGCACTCGAGCGCATCACGGGCCCTGAAGCCAGTCAGGCACTGCGCGACGCTTTGCCGAAACTCGCCGGCAAACTGAAATTGGGTGCCATTGGCTCGCTGGGGGTTCGCCGCGATTCCGCCTCCGTCAGTGCGCTGGCCAACTTGTTGAAAGACGCCGACCCCGCCGTCGCCCGCGCCGCGGCCCAGGCCCTCGGCCTGATCGGCACCCCCGCGGCGGCCCACGCGTTATTGCAGGCACAGCCCGCCGCACCTCTGCAGGCAGCGGTCACCGATGCCACGCTGGCGTGTGCCGAGGCTATTCTGGCGGCCAACGACCCGGCGACTGCCCTCAAGATCTACCAGACTCTCGCGGCGGACACCCAGCCTCGGCTCGTCCGCCTCGCGGCTACCCGCGGCCAGTTGGCCTGCGCGGCCCGAACAGCGTAATTGAACTGAAATTTCCACGTCTGTTCTTTTCAGGGAGAACGAGACATGTCTTGGCGTTACGTCTTTTCCTTCGTCGCCTGCCTGGCGACGGGACTGCTGTTGACCCCGCTGGCGGCTGCTGACGACAACCAGACAACCGAGTTACGGCAACAGATTGTCGCGTTGCTCAGCAACCCTGACCGCGAGTTTCGCGCCGCGGGGTTGGACCAGATTCGCACGGGTGTGAAAGGCACGGAACACACGCAGTTCTTCGCCAGTCAGTTGGCCAAGCTCCCCCCTGACGGACAGGTCGCTCTGCTGGGCGCTCTGGCCGATCGAGGTGATGCGGCGGCCCGCCCCGCGGTGCTGACGCTGCTCAAATCGGGACAGAATGAAGCGGTGCGTGTCGCGGCGATCGCCGCGCTGGGTAAACTGGGCGACGCCTCGGACCTGCCGACACTGATCGGCCTGCTTTCGGCCCAGGCCGATGCCGAGCGCAACGCAGCCCGCAGCAGCCTCGTTCGACTGGGAGGCCCGACGGTTTCGGCCGATATCGCGGCGGCAACCGCCAAGGCTCCTCCTTCTGAAAAAGTGACTCTGCTGGAAGTTCTCGCCAGCCGCCGGGCCCGCGGTCAGGTCAAGACCATCATCACCGCCAGCACCGACGACAATGCCCAGGTTCGCATGGCCGCGATGTCGGCCCTGGGGCGCGTCGGCCAACCCGAGCAACTCGGCGAGATGATTCCGGGGGTCTTGAAAGCCGAGAAAGGCGGCGAACGCGATGCGGCTGAACGTAATGTGGCGCAAGTCTGTGCGAAGATCGAGAATGAGGATCAACGGGGCGAAGCCCTGATCAAGGCCGTGGAACAAGCCGGCAAAGAGCAGAGCGATCAGTTTTTGTCGCTCATCGGTCGCGTGGGGGGTAAAAAACTCATCGACTATGTCGCCGGCATTGCCACCGGCCCCGACACCGCCCGGCGGAAGCTGGGCATCGATGCCCTCAGCAAATGGCCCAATTCCAGCGTGGCCGACAAACTGCTGGAAATTACGAAGAACGCGACAGACGCCGCGGAGCGCAATCAGGCGTTCCAGGGTTTTGTGAAGATCGGTGCGACGCGCGACAACCGCAATGACCAGCAGCGTCTGGAACGCATGCGGCAGGCGATGGACATTGCCAAGACTCCGGAAGAACGGGCGCTCGTGATCAACCGCACGCGCACCTCGTATTCGGTGGAGGCGGTGCGGTTCGTGCTGCCGTATGTGGAAAAAGAGGAATTCGCCCAGATCGCCTGTGAGACACTGGTCGAGATTTCCCACCACCGCGAAGTCCGCGATCGGAACAAGGCCGAGTTTGATAAAGTGCTCGACAAGATCATCGCGACCAGTAAAGACGCCGTCGTCATCGACCGTGCCGGCCGTTACAAACGCGGCGAAACCTGGACGCGCCCCAAAGCCGAATAACACCGGCCCGGGAGGGCGAACGGCCCCGTGAACCGCTTGTGATTATCCCCCCGCGGGTGGCCCTGACGCCCCGCAGGCGTCAGGGTCGCGCAGCGACAAGAGGCAGCTTCCTGTGCTCTCCCGACACAAACCGCTCCCGTAAATTCTTCCGCTCAAAATCCTTGCCCGGACATCGCGAACTCGGCGACGGATCGAACTGCTGCCCCAAGTCCCATCCCATCATCTCGGCGGAGCGAGATGACTACAAAGACGCGGATGCCCCCCAACACCCCGCAGGCGTCAGGGTCACGCAGCGACAAGAGGCCGCGCCCTGTACTTTCCCGTCACGAGCCCCCCCGGTTTCACGCCGTGCCGTAACCCTTCGGCAGAAATCGGGCCATTTTCATGCGCAAACCAAGGCGAATCCCCGCCCGACGACTCGGAATCTGCTGAGTGAAGCGAGGAAGCGCCGAATCGAAGGCTTGGTCCCCGATTCGGGTTGTGTGTATGATTTTTTTCGTTCTGTATCCCCATGTTTCACGATTCACGATGACAAAGCCTGTCAGGCTGCCAATCCCCAGAGTCCCATGCAATCGTCAGGCCGAATGCAAAACCGCTGATCGCTTCTCGTTCCCTTGACCCAGATCACTCGACTACTCGACGTTTTCGGACAGACCAGGCGCACGGCCCCGGTCGATCTCGCAGCGTTCCTCGACAACCTCCCCGATGTCGGGGCGTTGCCGTCGCCGTGGGAGACCTGGACCCTGATCGGTTTCGTCCGCCACCGCGAGCGGCAGTATTGGGTCCGAGACATCATTCATACTCGGCTGAGGGGTGACTCGGAAATGCTCGGTGCCATGGGCGCACTCGGGCATCCCGATGGCGTGAAGCAGAGTGGCAGCGTGCCGGGGATGCCGGAATGGGAATATTATTTCCACGGCCGGGGATGCTGCCTGACCCACAAGGTTACGGGCGAAGACATTGACGTCGACTTTTGGGATGACACGGCTGAGTATTTCGACGTGTACTTTTATACGAATTACTTGAAATCGCTGCGGAACCCCGACGTCCCTGAGCGACGGCTGCTGGAGTTGCACGGTTCGGTCCGTCCCATTGGCATCGCTGTAAACCGCCTGCAGACAGCCGGCGCGATGACTCCGTTGCCGGGGCGCGATTCGCACCCGCCGCGCATTGCCGAAGAGGTGTTGGCCTATAGTGATGCGATCGAGGCGTTTTGCTTGGATTGGGGCATCCGCGCACTGCGCATCTGGCTTGCCGGGATAATCGGAGACTGGCTTGCAGCCGACGAGGCGGCTGCTGGACAGCCTGCTATCCAGCGTATCACCGGTCCGCGCGCGGAAAAATGCCGGTCGATCCGTCGGGAACAATTGTTGCAGGTATCAGGTCACGCTGCGGCGGATGCTTTGTTTGGTCTTGCGGAGTTGGGTGGTGCGGATGACCAGCTCGAAGCCGCATTCCGTGGACCGCCAAGCGGCACCATCTCGGCAGCCCTTGAGATCGTCGGCAAGCAGGACAACCCGAAGTGGTGCCCACATATTTATTCGCTGTTCAAACGGATGAGGCCCACGGAACAGATTCCCGCGCCGCACATCTGGATGACTTCACTGAAGTTCCTTCTACGGCATGGCTACCACCGGGACGAGATGATCGCTTCCCTGGCAAAGGTCAGAGGGACCGGGGTCGGCGAAGGAGTCCTGCTCGCTTTGGAGCAGGCCCCCGAGCATGCCTTGCCGCTCATTCGCAAAGCATTGGTTGGCGACATTCCCTGTGACCGTACGACCGTGGCAGCAGTGCTGGGGCTGATCGCGAAACCGTGGAGCATTCGCGAGCTGCTCACAGCTCTGGCGAAGTCAGACGATCAGGAGAAGACGGCCGACGCCCGTGCGGCGCTTCTGGAAATCGGAGACCCGGAGGCTGAGAAGGCCGTGCTGGCGTGGGAGGAGAGAAACCCACACGAGGAGGAACCGGGTTACTATCTTGACCTCGATGGCCGAAAGGTCGGGCCGTTCTATTCGATGACCGAGCACATGCTGAAGAGCCGGGCTTCGTTCGTCCGTTACGAAATGGACCAACTCTACGACCGCGTGAAAAAAATCAAGGATGTCGTCCCACCGGAACCACTCAGCGCGAAGCGCTGGTGGAAGTTCTGGGGCTGTTAATCGCGGAAGTGGGCGTCACTGCCTAGTCGCAGGATCAGCCGGAAGGGTCCACCCACCCTGTTGAACTCGCCCAGGCAATGCGGCGGCCGAATGCCCGGACTCAACCACAGCCGCGACATCTTTAGCCCGCGGTCCGCTCCGCCCCGGTCACCGTAGGCCTCAGTCGCCGGCGGCCGTGCCACGGGGGGCACAAGCCACAACAGCAGTCAGAATCGACCAATCTTGTTTCGAGCCCGGCACCGAAAGTCGATGGCGGTTGTCGGAGAGCGCTCCCGGCGTGCGCGATGGTCGCCCTGATAGCCGGGGTTTCCGTGGAATCGGCCGGACTCCGCGTTTTGCCCCGCCGCTCCGGGCTTGCTCACCCTCAACACGATACGACACTGCCCTAACGCGGGCTTCGCCCGCAACCCAAAGGTGTGTTGGGGAAATCGCCGGGCCTTTTCGAGAGACGATGCCAGGAAAATCGGCGATTCGTCTGGGTTGGCGGTTCAGCCTGAGCCTTCGGGACTTGAAAACAGACGGCGTTCCCTGTTCTGCTGGGGTTCTCAAACAATCCTCTGACTGACAAGTAACGCCGTCGTGATTCTTGGTGAGCAGTTTAACAAACAGTGGGATTCAAAAGTCAAGTTTTGCCTGTCGTCTTTTGATCGCGTGATCTTCACGGGATATCTCCCGTTCTATAGCGATCTGGCTCTCAATCGCTGGGTGGGCGGACAACTCCAGATCCGCCACAAAGACTTTTTGACAGAGTTGGCGAAGATGTCCAACCAGCTCGTCGACGCGGCGAAACAAATCGCGACTCAGGCCGGTGCCCCGTATCGGTATCTCCAAGGCCCCTGTCGCAATGAATCTCTGGTCAACGAGATTGCCCTCGAACGCCGGGAACCCGAGGGCCTCGTCGCCGTACTCTGCACCCAGGAATCCTGCCGAACCGTCAAGCTCGTCCATGGGGAGAAGCGGCCCTCGCTGAAATTCGTATACCGTCCCCAGCGGGTGCTGTACTTCTATCTCAACCATTCCCAGTTCGGTCGAATGTTTGTCCGCGTCCAGACTTGGTTCCCCTGGCGAATTCAAGTCTACGTAAACGGTCACGACTACGTGGCTCGCCAGATGCGGGAGCGGGGCATTGCCTTTGAGCAACGAGACAACGCCTTTCTGGACATTGCCGAGCCCTCCACGGCTCAACGACTGGCGGATCAGTTTGCCAGGTTAGCCTGGGAAGGAATCCTGAACGACCTCGCCCGACAATGCAATCCGCTGCTGTCACACCCCTGGCTCCAAGGGCGGCAATATTCCCGGGTCATCGACCAGGCCGAAATCAGCACCGATGTGCTGTTCACAGAGCCGTCCGTTTTTTCGGCTCTGTATCCGCGGTGGCTGGACCACGCCGTGGTCAATTATCGTGCGTCCGACATCATGTCATTTTTAGGACGCCGGTGTGTACCCCGCTTCGACGGCGAGGTGCTGACCAGTTGTCAAAAACAACGCTGGCCCGGTGCCCGAATCAAGCACCGCGTCGGAAACAACTGGCTCAAAATGTATGACAAGTTCGGCCGCGTGTTGCGTGTTGAAACGGTCATCAATCATCCGAAAGGATTCAAAACCCAGGACACCAAGCTGCCCCCGCGGGAAGCCAAGTGGTCCGGAAGCGGTTGGGCAAGGCCATCAAAAACTTTCTCCGCTACTACGAGATTGGCTGCTCCGCCAATCTCCGATATCTGGATGCGCTGGCTCCCGTCCAAGACCACCGCCACAGCTATCAACAA
>JAFEBR010000639.1 GCA_018242565.1 Planctomycetota bacterium
ATAGTTCATGGAAGAACCTCGCTAGATCAGGAGGGATCCTTTGGGCGTCATGATGACTCAACCAAGGTCGAGAGATTCATACTTGGTGCGGCACGCTCTCTTATTCCTGGTGGCTTTCGGGCTGTTTTCAGCGACTCTGGTGGTCCGCGCTGATCCACCAGCACCTCCACCCCCCGCACCTGAGGATTTGGCATCGGCGCAACCCATTTCGGGCACACTCTTTATCTGTGGTGGCGGGAAGATTCCTGACGATGCGCTCGCGCATTTTGTCGAACTGGCGGGCGGACACAAGGCCCATCTGGTCGTCATCACCACGGCGAGCGAAACTGCCGAAACTTCAGAGGTCGACAGCCGACTTGAATTCTGGCGCCGCCAAAAGCTGTCGGAACTGACCATTCTGCATACCCGTGACCGCCACGTCGCGGATGATCCGAATTTTACCGCACCTTTGGAAACGGCAACGGGTGTGTGGTTTATCGGCGGACACCAGCAGCGAGTCACAGACGCCTATCTGGGAACTCGGACCGAAACGGCAATCAAGGGCGTGCTGGAGCGAGGTGGCGTCGTCGGAGGGACATCGGCCGGCGCGGCGATCATGTCCCAATTGATGATTACCGGTGGAACCCCGGATCATCCCGAATTGGGATATGGGCTGGGGTTTCTGCCCGGCACGCTCGTCGACCAGCATTTCCTGAAACGCAAACGGGAAAAACGGCTTCTGCATGCCCTGAGTGAATATCCGAAACTCGTGGGTGTCGGAATTGATGAAAACACGGCACTGATTGTCCAAGGCAGAAAATTCAGTGTGCGCGGCGAATCGGGTGTCGTTGTGTATCTTCCGCCTGTGGGGGGGAAACCTCCCGTCGCCCGCACGTTGCTCGAAGGCATGGAAGCCGATCTGTTGGCGTTGCACCGGGCCGTCCAATCGCGAATCCATCCCAAGTATCAATTCGACGATGCACACCCAAAACCAGAAGGGCCCTCGGGAACGTTGGTCGTGGTGGGCGGTGGCGAGATTCCCGACGAGGCTGCCGAGAAGTTCGTTGAAGCAGCCGGTGGCCCCCAGGCTCTCATTGTCGTCGTGACAACGGCCCTGGGTGATAAGCCCGACAGTGAGTCACGGGCGATTGCCTGGTTGACCGAGGCCGGTGCCAAACAGGTGCGATTCGTGCATCCACAAACGCGTGCCGAAGCGGAAGATCCGGCCTTGTTAGCGCTGTTGCAGAAAGCCGGCGGACTGTGGTTTACCGGTGGTCGACAATGGCGACTTGTTGATGTTTTTGATGGCACCGCTGCTGAAAAAGCGTTCCATGCTGTGCTGACTCGAGGCGGCGCGATCGGTGGCAACGGGGGCGGCGCCTCGATTCTTTCTGACTATCTGGTGCGAGGGAACCCGCTGTCGAACAAAGAGATCATGGCGCCCGGGTATGAAGATGGCTTTGGATTCCTCAAGGGTGTCGCCATCGATCCTTTCTTTACGCAACGCAATCGTTTCAGTGATATGGCCCGATTGAAACGCGAATACCCAAATCTGGTCGGCGTCGGCATCGATGAAGAGACGGCACTGGTCATTAAAGAGGGCCAGATCGATGTCGTCGGTAAGAACCATGTCGTCGTCTACGACCGCGATCAGCCCGATGAGGCCGACGAACGATTCGAGTTCCTGTTCGGCGGAGATCGGTATGACCTGGCCCGCCGCTCCCGCATGGGGCCGCCCCGCGATGATCAGGCCGCGCCCCGGGTCGCCGTCGCAGAACCGGCGAACGACGATGCCGATCCCGAACCGCAACCCCCGTTGGCCTGCGACGAATAGCACCGTCTTCAAGACCTTGTTCATCCGGCGTCACTTGCGGTCGTGAATCGGCGCAACGTGGAGCGATCGGTCTGCTTCGAAATGGTCTGCGTGGTTATTGGCCTGACAACTCACTCTCATCGAGCTGTCCGTCACCATTCCGATCAAGTTCCGAGAATAATTCGGCCAGTTTGCTGAATTCATCCTTGCTCAATTTGCCGTCGCCGTTGGTATCCAGCTTACGGATCAATTGAGCAGGCCATGGCCTCGGCCCGGCTTCGGGGCGCTGTTCGGCAGGCGAGTTGTTCGCCGGGCGATTGCCGTCGCGGGATTCATTTTCGGCCAGGATCTTTTTGACGTCGTCGAGCGTGACTGCGTCGTCTTTGTTTCGCCCCAGGCGGGTCAGCCAGCGTTCGACCACCGGTTTCCAGGGTTGCGGTGCGCCGGCCAACGTGACTTTGCCATCGGAGCCTGGACTGAGTCGTTTGAAAAGTGCTTCCGGGTCGCGTATCGAACCCGTCGGTGCCGGGTTGCCCCCGGGAATACGTGCGGCCTGTACGAATTCATCACGAGTCAGCTCCGTTTTCTTCAGTCGGCTGAAGAGTTGCTTTACGAAAGGTGGTGACGGCTCAGGAATTTCTTCGATGGTCAGCTTGCCGTCCTGGTTTCGATCCATCCGTTGGAACAACCGGGCTGGATCAAACCCGTTTCCGCCTGGTCCGCCACCCGCCAGGTTTTGAGGCGCGGCGACACGAAATCCCGCGGCTTGTGTCGCAGCCAGAAAATCCTCACGAGTGAGCCCCTGATCTGTGGTTTTTCCAGCGACCTGCAACAGACGTTCAAAGAACGATCGTCGATTCTCGGGAACTTCGTCGATGGACAATTTCCCGTCCCGGTTTTGATCCAGATCTGAAAAGATCTGTTCGGCGCCACGCGTGGGCGTGCGCTCTGCCACCGGAGATTTTTCCGAGGGTGGGGCACCGGCTGCCAGGCTGACGTGACTGGCCAGAAGCAGGCCAGACAGCACAAATAAGAACCGTCGCCGCGTGGATGTCTGGTCAGTTTGCATGTCGGCAATCCTCAAAGGATGAGCCCGCCTGGGGCCATCGAAAACCAGATGGTGAAGAAGTTCGATTTCGTCCTTACTGAACCCGCAACTGTCTGCCAGGTTCCGGACAAATGCTGGTTTGCTGTCGATTAAGGGGGACTTATCTGAACACTCAGCGTTCATTCGGGGTTCGAAATGGCAGAAACGTCTGTCGGGCCAATTCGCCATCCGCTTGTTTCGGCTTCGGCTTCCCGTCAGATTCGGGTTCCGCAGAGTCGTCCACTTTTTTGCCCTGCCCCAAGGTCTCTTTCAGGGCCAGAACTTCGGTTCCGAGACCGTCTCCATTGTCGTCGAGTTGGGCGTGCTCCGTCGGAAAACGATTGTCAGCAGCAAATCGTTCGAGGACCGCCGCCGACACGGCGATGAAAAACTCGGCGACCGAGACTTTCCCGTCGGCATCGGCATCGAGCTTTTCCACCGGGAGTCTGGTCACGGATGTGAGAGCTTCCGGGAATTCGGTTTCGTTTGACTCATCGTCGGCGGCCGTGGCTGCAACTACGATTCGTCCGGGCTGCGAGAGTGGTTTGACGAACCAGCCGGAATTTGCCTGTGTTAACCACAGCACCTGTTCCCGACAGCGAATGTTGCTCAACCAACGGCCCAGGTCTGCCTGGGATGGGTCTCGCCCCTCGACATGGAACCAGGCATGTTTTCCATCGTAATTTCCATGGCCCAGCAGGAAGACCCACAACGCATCGCGTTCACCGAGTTTGGTAGACAGGTCCGCTAATGTGTTGCGAATCACTTCAGCCGTGAGCGGCGCGGGTTTCTCGGTGGGAGAGGCAGACCCGGGCAGGCGCAGCACATGCGATGATTCAAATTGCAGGTCCGTCGTCAGCCACTTTTCCCAGGCGGTAGCCGTCTGCTGAAACAGGGCTGCGTGCTGTTCATCCCCGGGAATTCCAGACAAGATGAGGGCCCAGCGAGTACCGGGGACCGGGGAGTCTGGCGGATTGGCAGTCTGGATGGCCGGTTCGTCAGCAATCAAAACTGCCAGAATCCCGTACAGGAAACAGCCCCAGCGCCAGTCTGACATGACAGCCTCAACGACGGTTCGATTCGGGTGATACACGCGCGTCGCGGACAGCACCGATTTCAATGGGGTGCCCATCGCCGCATTCGTGTCTGAGAATTGTCACCCATGCGAACCCGGCCGGCAAGTCTGATCCGCTATCCATCAACCGTTGCGCGGTTAATTCCGGCGCAAGATCTGGGCATGCGACACGTTTCGGCTGACTCTTGAGCCATGAACGCCAGCGAGAATGGCCCCCAGGGGCTGCCGTTCATGATCCGCCCGAAAAGGCTGACCGACACGGGCCCGCATGCACCTGAAACCGGCCGCTGCCGCGCGACGGTTCCAGCACTCGCCAATCAGATCGAGATGCCAGAACGACGGTTGGGCGGCGAATACTTGGGAAGTCTCAAATTGACCGGCAGATCACCGGTGGGTGGCAACAGCCTGTAGGACTTCCCGGGCTTAGGCAGGGCGAAAAAATAACATTTACAATTTCTGGCGTCTTGGCTTGATGGAATAGTTCCATTCCCCGTGGAACTTCGCGCGGGTGATGTTCAGATGCTCGAGTTCCTCTTCGCTGACTTCG
>JAFEBR010000640.1 GCA_018242565.1 Planctomycetota bacterium
ATGGTGTGCATTCTCTACTCACTCGGATTTCACTCGCCGAACTTCTTTCCAGAACAGACCGGGGCCGATTTCGAACTGCCCCGGTACCTGAAGTTTCTGGCGGATTACCGGAAGAGCTTAACGGTCTTTTCTGGATTGTCGCACCCGCGCGTGGCGCAGACTCATGTCGAAAGTGAGAATGTCTTCCTGACCGGCAGTCCGGTGCTGGGGTCGGCTGGTGGCGGTGCTGCATACCGTAACACGGTCTCACTCGACCAGTTCGCCGCATCTCATCTGGCCAGTCCGACCCGATTTCCCACGATCAATGTTGGCGGTTTGTCGTACCTGCCGTCGGGGGCCCGCGTCCCGGGTGTCAATCGCCCCTCCGAGTTGTTTGCCAAATTGTTTCTATCGGGAAATGCCGAGCAGCAGAAACAGCAGAAACGTCGACTCAAAAACGGTCAGAGCATTCTCGACCTGGTCGCCGATCAGGCTCGCGATATGAAGCGTGGGCTACCGGCGCGCGATAGCGATAAGCTCGAGGAATACTTCACGTCAGTCCGCGAAGCGGAACAGCGATTGGGGACGCTGCTGGAATGGGAGGACAAGCCCAAGCCTGCCCCTCCCGGACCGGCTCCCAAAGATGTTTCACAACGCGATTACCCGTTTGAGTATCTCGACGTGATGTTTGATCTGATCGTGCTGGCCTTGCAGCACGATGCTTCACGCATGGTGACGGTGCACAGCGGTTTTCTGACGACGCAGCCCATCTTCAATGGTGCCGCCCGTGATTTTCATAACTTGTCTCACCATGGAAAACTGCCCGAAAAGATCGATGAATTGTGTCTGCTGGAAGACGAGGCCATCAAGACCTTTGCCCATCTCTTGCGTCGTTTGAGCGACGTGCAGGAATCGGGGCGGCCCCTGCTGGATCACACGATGGTGCTGATGGGGAGTAACCTCGGGAATTCGAATACTCATGAGACGACGAATCTACCGATCCTGCTGGCCGGCGGCGGATTCCGGCACGGTCAGCATCTGTCGTTCAGTCGTGAGAACAATACGCCTCTCTGCAATTTGTACGTCTCTATGCTCCAGCGCCTGGGAGTAGAAGTATCGACCTTCGGTTCGGGCAAGGGGGCTCTTGCGGGGTTAGAACTCTCCCCGGCTTGACCTGTCCGTTTGGGCAGGTCGCTGTCGTCGTCGATCAGGTCGCGAGGGCCTGTTCCATGACGGTAAGGGCTGTCCACAGGTTGGCCTGAGTCCACAGCAAGGGGACAGCTTTGCTCGTTTGCAGCTTGCCGCGTTCCACGTAATACAATTCCGGGCATTGCAATTCGGCACAGCGCGGCGGATCGCTCACCGTGATCTGTCGCAGGGACCGGTTCAGGAAAAACGTCTGGCGTTCATGATCGGTGCTCCGCCGGTGCAGCAGGTAACGCTGGCCATAAATCACTGAAATGATGGGGTCGAACAGGCACCACTGCGCTTCGGCATTGGGTTTCAACATCGCATCGCGTGTCGCCTGGTCGTTACTGAAATCACGAGTGGGGTCGTCGCCCGCGGCGGCAATCAACGATTCATAGTCATTGCAGTAGAAGGAATCCTTCAGGTAGCGCTTGATACCGACCGGGCCCAGCAGGTTTTCCACGGTGCGGGTGACGATCGTTTCGGCCATGGGGCTATCAACCGACACGACTCCCAGTGGATAAATCAGGAATAACAGGGCCGAGTCGTATTCGCGAGATTTGGCGGGATCTGGCTGTCGGCATTCGGCGGGCAGGATTTCACACAGTGCCTGTTCGCCTCGGGCAATCAACTGCTGCGTTGTGGCGGATGGCCAGAGGGCCTGCAGTTTTCGCAACCCGGCGACAACGGGCCCGATGCTCGACGCTTCAATTTTGCGGGTTTCTTCCCAGTGTCCGCTGTCTTCATCGGCCCAGTATTCGATGGCGGCCAGATATTGCGGGAAAAGCTGCAGCAGCGAGACATCGTCAGGGCCGAGCGGCAGAACCTGTTCCTGGCACAACGTCGTTGTTAACCACAGAAAGTAGCCAATGGCGTCGTTCTGCGCATGGGCCCATTGTTGTGAAAGTTCCTGCAGCGTGTCGCCATTGAACCGAATGTGCGGCCGACGCATCGGATCAGCCTTGAGGGCCGGGTTCTTGATGACATCGCGCAGGCGTGGCTCTTGCGTGCGAAAGAACTGACACAGTGCCGCAGCGGCTTTGGCTGCGACGGCTGGCTGCCCGTTCGCGAAATGGGCGTACGCGACATGGACGGTGTCACGCACCCAGGTGGAATGGTAGTTCGTCCCCTGGGAGAATTCGGTTGTCGACGCCGCGGCGAATAAACCGGTTTCCAGCCGGGGAATTCGCAGAGTTCCCGCTGACGCCAGTAATTCACAGATCGACTGAAACGACGCAGCATCGTACGACTCACGAAGCAGGCTGCCAATCCGGGGGTGCGGTAGTTCCATCGTGGTTTTGTCCTGAGGGTGATTCTGGCG
Organism: Planctomycetota bacterium; assembly: GCA_018242565.1. Lineage (GTDB taxonomy): Bacteria > Planctomycetota > Planctomycetia > Planctomycetales > Planctomycetaceae > JACQFH01. The sequence goes on from JAFEBR010000640.1 coordinate 2,489, forward strand.
CGATCGTCTTGTACCAAATGGCCGAGTGGGATTCCAGACCCATGGTCTGCGTTCAGGCCACACGACCAACACCCTGATACACCGTGGCCGCTGTGCAGCCACCCAGGAAGTCACGGTGCCCGCTCATGTCAGGGCCGACTGGCCGCGGTATCAGCGCACAGCCAGATACCCTCTTTCAGATGGGGCGCCGGCCTTGGAAACTCCCCAGCGTGTTTCAGCGCTTCAGGAAAAACGGCATCAGGTCACAACCCCGGTCGAAGACCAGTCCTGACTGCGCTGCGGCCGATTCGTCATAGGTCGCTGCCGCATCGGCAGCGATCCCCGTTCCACATAGCGTGAATGGCACGTAGCCGTGACTGTGGGTTTTCGTTCGCAGAAACGTGGGGTGGTCTGGCGACACGAGAATGCGATAGTCTCCCTGCTCGCGCAGGTGGGCGTGCAGCGGGCCGACGATATCGCGGTCGATGCATTCCAGCGCCGCGACTTTCGCATCGACGTCTCCTTCATGTGACGCTTCGTCCGTTGCTTCCACGTGCACCACCACGAAATCGACGTCATCGAGTGCCCGCATCGCGTACCGCCCTTTGGCAGCGTAGTCGGTGTCGAGGTAGCCGGTCGCTCCCGGGACGGCGATATTCTTCCAGCCCAGCAACACGGCAATTCCCCGCAGTAGATCCACCGCGGTGATCATGGCGCCCGAGATGTTGAACCGCCGCTGAAAGTTCTCCAGTGCTGGTCGTCGCCCCTGGCCCCAGAGCCAGATCTGGGTCGCCGACAATTCCCCCCGGTCGCGCCGCGCCTGATTCTCCGCGGATTGCGCCAGAACCGGCACGCTGTGTTGCATGAGCGTACGGAGCAAATCTCCTCCGGGGCCAGCAGGTTCATGGCCCGCCACAGACTGGTCGGTCAGGTCGTGCGGAGGTGTGGTCTGGGTGGCCTGGGAAAATGTCTGGCCAGCCTGTCGGCAGACCAACAGGTTACGGTAGCTGACTCCAGGATGAAATTCGAGAAGCGCAGTTCCCAACTGCTCCTGGAGTTCGTCGATCAGCTTGCGGCTCAAATCGTTTGGAATCTGTCCGGCGGTAAAGCTCTTCATGATTCCGTGTTCGATCGTGACGAAATTGCAGCGGACAGCCCAGTCGTCGGTGCCCAGTTCGATTCCCTGGGCGGCGGCCTCCAGAGGAGCGCGGCCTGTATGACAGACCAGCGGGTCGTAACCAAACAGATTCATGGTGGCGACATCGCTGCCGGAAGGCAGTGAAACGGGCACATTGTCCGCACGTCCGACTCTGCCCCGCCGGGCAATTTCATCCATGTGCGGCACATTCGCCGCCTGCAGAGGAGTGCGGCCATTCAGGCGGGGTTGCGGTTCGTCGGCACAGCCGTCGGGAATAATCAGAGCGAATTTCATATTGCTGGTTGCGACGGTCGCGTTGTCGCAGAATTCTGCACGCAGTTGAGGGGGGAATCTGGCGGGATATCAGGAGTCTGCCGGCGCTGTCGACGGCATGAGCCTGTCAGCAGCCGATCGAGGCTGGTTTGGCCAGCGATCCATAACGGAATTTTGAATGAATCGGGCGGTCGACGCAAGGCGCCCGATCTGGGTTCCGTCCGGTGCGGCTTCGTCGCCCGGCACTTTTGAAACGCGGCGTGGGCCCCGACGTTTGCGTGCCTGTGCGAAGACCCTCGCGAAAAGCGGGCCGGGAAACCTCGTGGCCCGCAGAATTGCGGAAAGCGGCCTCAAATTCCTGGGGGAGGCTGCACCCTTTGCCAGCGCGACAAATTGCGGCCCGGCGAGGCTGCATCTGCTGTGCTGCATCAAGACTGGCCAGACCCCGGTCCAGGTGATACGTCAGCTTGAGACGGATCACCGGACCTTGGGGGCTGAAGGCCAGATGATTATTGCTCGCACTCGGCCGCTGGCAGATCCTCGGGACGGTAAACTTGCGTGGCAGCGGTTTGCAGTCGCGCGATGGCGCGGACTTCGAGTTGACGCACGCGTTCTTTGCTGATGCCCAACTGACCGGCGATCGCCTGGAGCGTCTGGGGGCCTGTTTCCAGGTCAGTTCCGAGTCGCATTGCGAGAATCGTCTGTTCCCGCGGCGTCAGTTCCTGCTGCATCAGCACCAGCAGGTGTTGCCAGCGGTCA
>JAFEBR010000641.1 GCA_018242565.1 Planctomycetota bacterium
GATTGAAATCGGTCGCAGGTTTCAGCGGAACGTTCTGGTTTTCAAACGCGTTCGCGGCGCATCGCAGATCCTTCGCGTCGCCCGCTTCCCATGGCTGCCCGTCAATAACCATGGCCGGGCCGTTGAGATTGATGGCTCGATAAAATCTCGCGGATGGTTCCTGCGCCGCGGCCGTCGCGACCGTGCAACAGAACAGATGCAGCAGGATGAGATGCGTTCGGGACATAACGATTCTTGCTCCGCCGATTGGGGTGGCTTCCCCCTCCGGGCTTTGCTCGACTGTGGTCAACAAGGATGTTCCATATCACGCACAGTTCGGCTACGGTCGCCGCCGTGCCAACAGGCAGGACTTGCCATAACTGAGATGTTCTTCGATCGAACGTGCCGCGAGATCGCCGTCACCGGCAATCACAGCTTCCGCGATCCGAACATGTTCTTCGTAGCTTTCGCGCAGCCGGGCCGGGTTGCGTGAATTGACTCGGGCGATGATGCGGTGAATCCGATCGCGGAGTTGCTGCATGACTTCGACGATCGCCCGATTGCCGAAAAAATCGCACCACAGCAAATGAAACTCGGCGTCGAGTTGGCCGTTCGCCGGCACGTCGAGTTGTTCGACGGTTGCCAGCTGAGCATCCAGATTCGCGCGCATCCGGGCCGTTTGCTCGGCCGTAAGTTTTCCGGAAAGTCGGCGCACGACGTAAGTTTCCAGGGCCTCGCGCACCTCAAAATGATCGGCGATTTCGTCCAGGGTCAAGTCCTGAACGACAATCCCCTGTTGCGGGGAAACGCCGATGAACCCCTCGGTCTCCAGCCGTTCCAGCGCCGCCTTGATCGGCGTTTTGCTCATCTTCAGGCGGGCCGCCAGTTGACGTTCCGAAAGAAAGGCACCGGGTTCGAATGCCTCACTGAGGATCAACCGCTTCAGGTCAAAATAAGCCTGTTCCTTCAAGAGTCCGCGTTTCTTCGCCGGACGGACGGCAGGAGTTTCGGCGAGACGATTCGATACGGACATTACGCAATCCTCGGGAGACGACGGCAGGACCCCGATTTTCAAAACGGGTCGCTGATGTTTCTCAATCTACTGAGATCTCAGTCAGATGTCAATTTGTCGCCACGGGTTGGGCACCTCGCCCTGGGAACTTGATCGTCGGACCACAGCACTCTTCAGGCACTCGCATCGGCGACAACGCGAAGAGCACAACCCTTGAAAATGAAACTCCGCCCAGAGTCTTCCGCGCACTGGTGGCAGCCTGTCCGCCTTCAGGGACAGTGGGGACATGTAACCCAGGGTCGTCCATGGCGCGGCCGACCCCGGGCTGGGGAATGCCACTTTTCAGAAGTGCGGCCGTCGATACGCCCGGTCACTCGCGTGGGACTGTGCGCGGGGCATTGGGGAGTATCCCCAGGGTAGCCGACGTTTGGTCGGCAACCCCGCGCTGCGCTGCGTAACGCCTGCGGCGTAGATGATTGTCGGGGCGATCGGTGGCTGGCCCAGGAAACCGTGGCCGGGCCACAGGCGGGAATCCAGCGGCCGCCAATTTGCAAGCCGCGAGTTCACCAGTGATACCGGTTCCCACTCACATCAACAAGGACTCGGCTTGGGGCCCGAAACTAACCAGCATTGCACCAGATGTTCTGCTAGAGAGGCGCATACAGACACCCCGCCAGTCCATTAACTGACGGGGTGTTCTCAATAATGCCGCTCAGCAAAATGGGAAAACGCGTTATCGATTGCGGCGGCGAACGCGGCCAATCAGCAGCGCTACTCCCCCGATACCAAAGACCGCCAGCGTCCCAGGCTCCGGAATCGACAGCTTCGTAAAGGTTGGTTCGTACTCCGCCACCAAGAAATGGAAATCTCCAGCTCCTCCTGCCAGGGAAATTGTGATTTCCGCAGAAGCGGTGAACAAAGGGTCACTGAATACATTCGGGGTCAGCGCAGTGTAGGTAAAGGGCTCACTTGTCGTTCCGAAAAGTCCGTAATAACCACCCGTGACTCCAAAGTTGCTGAGGCCAATTGCAGGAAACCCGAATGCCAGCTCATTGACTGCCAGAACATTGGAATCCGATGGATTCGCGGCAGAGAAAGTCCCCAGACCCGATACGGTGATCGACAGAGATGTGAAGGGGTAAGTCGCAGCGAAACCGAAATCGCTGAATACCGAAGAGTCGAAAGAACCATGAAAATGGACGGCTGTATCAGCATTCAGTGTCGTCGCGCCAACGCTTGAACCCGCCTCCACGATCACGTCACTGTCAAACACCAGCACGCCGGCGCGAGCCGTCTGACCCGGAATCGATACGACCACTGCACAGACTGCGGCAAACAGACCAAACTTCCAATTTCGCATGCTCGTAATTCTCCCTTGGTTGCTGAAAAAATCATCGAGCTGGCACCTTAGCCAGCCCAGACTGTAAGGGAAAAGACTATACCAGCAATGGCCAAATGAGTCCACCAGGGTAGATCAAGTTCATGAATTGAAAGAATCAATTGTGGTGTAAATATTTTGTTCACGTTTCCCGAATGCGTGCCTGTCTGTTGGTCTATCAATTTGAATTCTTTCCGGACCGTGACGTCCGGAAGCAGCTCGTGGAACGTCGTCGGGACTTGGCGGCCCTCTCGTTTTCTTGCCGTTGACGTCCCGCCAGATCTGGGATTCGCCTGCTGGGGTATCGCAGCCGCGGCGATTTTGGTTCATCGGGCAGCGACCGGTCACTCGCGTGGGACCAGGGCGCTTTAGGTCGGTGGCTGACGGGGGCTGGGCAACTCCGCGGCGAGTCGGCGGGAACGGGCGATCAGGATGGCGAGCACCGAGCACAGGATCCACGGGCCAATCAGAATTGCGTACAGACTCCAGTGCGAATTCTGCGCGGGCGCTGTGCCCCGGATGACGGCGACCAGGGACGCGGGGATGTCGGAGGTCAGTTCAGCCGGATCGATGTCGAATTCCCGTTGTGCGGGAGCATGGTACTGGTTGACGGTCGGTTGGGGATCGACCACCAGTAGAGACAGGCCCCCGCGTTCGTCGTGTACGACGATTTCTGAAAAATTGATGTCGTCAAAATCATAATGCAGCGTGAGCGTGTCGCCGGGGGCGATCGAAAGCTGACTGACCTGAGATGCGGGTAAATACGGAAATCGTCCCGATACCAGAGGCAGGGTGGTTTTGAATCCCGGATTCCCCACCGTGCCGATTGGCGTCACCCGGAGCGTTTCCGCAGACGAGTTGTGGATCGCCACGGTGACGATGAATCCGCCAGCGAAAACGCACCCGGCCCACAACAAGCCGGAAAGCAGCAGAAACGGATAGGTTCCCCACAGCAGAACTTTGTAGATGCGCAGCATGTCGAGAACCGTTCAAGAGCCAGTCTGGCCGACAAAGGAATCGAGGTAACACCCCACCGTGTTGCCATCACTCAACCTGAGCAAGACCTGCCTGCCGTCGCTTACCAGAATTCTGCTCAGATCAACAGCGCCCATCCCACGCTGGGACGCACGCCCCAGGCCGTTCCATTGTAGCCACCCGCTGGCCCGACATCCTTACGTCGCGGCCGGCGGGGCCGGATCTCGGACAAAACGGAACAGCGCCGTGCCGGTCAGCGAGAAGAGGGCTCCCATGGTGAATGCCGCCACCGCGCCAAACGTCTGGTAAATCGCGCCAAACAACAGGCTCGCCGGTAGCATCGTCAGGCCGATCGCGAAGTTGTACCACCCGTACGCCAGTCCTCGACGGTGCGGGCCGGCCAGGTGGGCCACCAGCGTTTTCTCGGCTGGTTCCGCCAGCCCGTAGTACAGGGCATACACCAGAAACCACACCCAGACCTCCCACACCGACGTGGCCAGCCCAAACCCCAGATACACCAGTGCATACACCCCCCAACCCGCGTACAACAACCGCCGCGGGCCCTGGCGATCCACCAGTCGGCCCAGGTACAGATTCGCCAGGCTCTTGGCAATGTGGAACACGCTCCACAGCGCGGGCAGGTACAGTTTGGGTAACCCCAATTCCTCGGCTCGCAGGAGTAAAAACGAATCGGTCGAGTTTCCCAGATTGAAAATGACGAGGGCTGCCAGGAACAGGCGGAAATTCCGGTCGAACGGCGCCCACGACAGCGTCGAAGCGGGCCGAGGTTCCGCAGTCTGGGCCGGTTCTCGCAGTCCCAGCCCGATGAGTACAACGACGCAGAGACCGGGGATCAGTGTCAGCAGAAACAACGTCCGCAACTGGTCGGGAAAAAAGTACAGAAACAGTGTTGCCAGCAGCGGACCGACCGCGGCTCCAACGTGATCCATCGCCCGATGAAAACCGAACGCCCAGCCGCGGTTGGTCTGGTCGGTCGAGCTGGCAATCACGGCATCACGCGGCGCCGCGCGCAGCCCCTTGCCGAACCGATCGGTCAGCCGAATCGCCATGAGTTGCCAGGGATGGGTGACAAGTCCGATCAGCGGCCGGACGATCGATGCCAAGGCATATCCGGTGAACACAAACCGCTTGCGGTTGCCCAGGCGATCTGACAGGCTGCCCGACCAGAGTTTCAACAGGCTGGCCAGAGAGTCGGCGGCGCCTTCGATGGCCCCCAGCGAGAACTTGTTTCCGTGCAGTACCGTCAGCAGAAAGCTGGGGAGCAGCGGGAACACAATCTCGGTCGCAATATCATTGAACAGGCTGGCGACCGCCAGGACTTTGACGTTACGCGGGAGCCCCGCTCGACGTGGTGCGGGTGGTTCCGGGGTGTCTGCGGTGCGATCGCTTGTCATGGAACGAACATCGTCTGTAGTCGAAGCTCTGCCAAGTCAAACCGGCCAGGAGGGGTGAACCCGTCCTGGCCGGTTGTGTCTTGCGGGTCACATGTTGGGCCGGCGTCTACGCGCCCAGCCCAAACAGCTTGGCGTCGTACATCATCTTATACAGGGCAATCGCACCCACACTGGTGAAAAAGGCGCCCACCAGCCACAGCGCCAGCTTGATCAGCGGGTGCGGACGCAACTTTGCCGGCAGCAGAATCGTGTTCAGCACCGCGACATGGAAGCAACTGAAACCCAGGGCAAAGTTGTAGATCACCCCGGCGAATTCGATCAGCTTTTTCGGTTCCGCGACGACCGTCAGCATCACCAGTCCCAGAATCGCGTAGCCGACCAGCACGCCGAAGTACAGGTAGCGGATCTTCTCCGGCCCCATCGCATGCATTTTCTTGCTCGCGGTCCAGAACACATCCACCCAGCGACGGACAAAGCCGTCGATGGTCGAAGCCATACAGGTCGACAGCACCAGAAAACCGCAGAACAACGTGAGGAAGCGGAAGACATCTCCCACCGAACCGCCGACGCGATCGCCCACGGCCGTGGCCGTCATCACCGACGCCGCCCACTTCGCTTCGCTGCCCGAGAGCACCGTGTGCTTGGGCAGGAATTCGACCGACAGCATGCTGGGCAAGGCCAGTCCGAAGAAGCAGGCGGGCATCCAGACGCACAACTGATCTCGCATCAGGTGCCGGTACCACCGCTTCCAGCGCGGCAACGAGGTTTCGGTGACCTCGAACACGGTTCCGACGTGCGACAGTTGAATGTCGTGTCCCCCCACCATGCTGGGGATGGCTCCCACGTGCGAACCCATGCCCCAGCCGGAATCGCGGGTGTAGTTGCTGATGGGCGTATTCGAGAGGCCCCCCTGGCCGGAAATGGCCACGAGCGCCGAGAGGGTCGCCATCATTGTCAGATCGAGTTCCGGAAACTTGCGACCTTGCCACATGGCGACGAACACATTGTCGAGTTCGGTTTCACCGACCGGGACGGTTCCGAATTTGAAGAAGCCCGAGAAGATTTCCACCCAGGTATCGAGATGGGAATAGCCAATCGCCAGGACCAGCAGGAAGCCCATGACCGTCACGAGTTTGAAGGTCATGACCGCTTTCAGCGAGTTGTAGATCTTGCCGCCGAAGATGAGTGGTATGAACGAGGCCAGGAAGATGCCCACCGACAGCCATTGCAGCAGGGTGGCATGGTTGGCGATATCTTTGGTCGTTTCGACCTTGCCGATCATCATGGCCAGCGGAGTGGCGGCCGAGGCTGCCAGGTACGGGAAAATCGCCCCGAAATCGAGGGCGAGGTAAAAGAAGACCCAGAACATGGGGCCCGGCAGGGTCCGGAATTTACCCGTAAAAATGGGCTCGCCGCTGTACAGGGTGTAACGGCTGATTTCGATATTGTAGAGCACCTGCCCCAGGATACTCAGGGTCGACAGCCAGAGCAGGCCCCCGCCGTAGCGGGCCGTCGTCAACGGCCCCTGCAGCCATTCCCCGCCACCGATGGCAGCGCCCCCCATCAACAGGCCTGGCCCCAGAAACTGCCAGACCGAGGACCAGTGAAATTGTGGCGCATCGGGCAATTCGCCGACGTTCCAGCGCGGCATTTCTCGTGAGCCCGGATGGGGAGCCACAGAGGTCTGAGTTGGCGAGTGCGAGGCGTGAGCGTCAGCCATGGACGGGCGTTCTTTCGCTGGAAAAACCACAAATTAGAAAAATAATGCGGGCACCCGGGCCACCCGCCATCGCGACCGGCCGCAGCCAGCACAGGCGAGTGTGGGAATGCAGGTTTTATCGAATCTACGGAGTCACAAACTCGTGTTCGCCGGGGCGGACCGTCAGCACCGGGCAGGGGGCCATCCGCACGACTTTTTCCGCCACCGAACCGAGCAGCAGGTGGGCGATTGCGCCACGGCCATGGGTGCCGACAATAATCAGGTCGGCCTGTTCATCGGTGGCCGCCTTGGAGATTTCCCGGGCCGGGCTGCCCTGCAACAGCAGCAGGCGGGCGTTCGACAGACCGGCTTCCGCCAGGATCTGCTCGCAATGCACGCGGGCCTGCTGTTCGTGAATTTCCGCCAGATTCGGGGGCACATAGCCCTCGGAGACCGGAGGCAGGCCAGCGAGCAGGTCGGGATATTCCAGCACATGGCACAGAATCACTTCGGCGTTAAATGCCTTGGCAAACGCCGTGACGTACTTCAGGGCCACCTTCGAGGCTTCGCTGAAATCAGTGGCGGTCAGAATCCGTTTGAGATCGATCATGTTGGCGGTCCAGAATTAAGCGGCGGGGATCGGTCGAAACCGGAAGACTCTCCACCATAACCGAAGCAGCAGGGGGTTTGCCAGTCCCCGGAGATGATTGTCTGTCTGTCTCCTGCGACCATTTCCCGCGAACGTCGTGGATCGCTCCCGGATCCCGAGTTTCCTCTACATCGCCAGCGAAATCCGCCGATCTACGGACGGGGTGATCCACAGATTGGCGCAGATTTCCGCAGATGTAAAAAAGGTGGGGACGCTGTGGGACGACTGTTCGCGGGCAGCGTTCCATTGCTTCATGGCAGTCACCCACGAGGAC
>JAFEBR010000642.1 GCA_018242565.1 Planctomycetota bacterium
ATCGACTTCACGGCCAACCAATCCATCTTGTTCGGGAAGCTGGCTTCCAGAAAACAGAGCTTGAGCTCCGGCGTGGCGTTGATCACCTTCCAGATTTCTTCAGTCGGGGAGGTGTCTGACACGACCGCAAACGCCGAGGCGCCATCGCTGACCACGAATCCAAAGGTGGGCATGACGTGCGTCAACTCGACGGGAGTGACGCGGTATTTTCCCACCTGAACAGGGCGACCCGATTCAATCTCCTGGGCCCGCAAAAACGGAGTTTCCGCCTGTGAGAGGCGGAACAGGTCGGGCCAGATGCGGTCATTAAAAAAATCGACCCGCAGACTTTCGAGTGTCGCCCGACTGCCATAAATCGTCGGGCAATCGGGACTGGGCCGGTAAATGTTATCGAGAAACACGGGCAAGGAGGCCACGTGGTCGATGTGCGAATGCGAGAGAAAAATATCCTGAATCTTCTCTTGAGCCGACACCGGGGAGATCAAACCGATACTGCCCGCGTCAATCGCCAGAACGTCGTCGACCAGATACGACATCAGATACTGATGCCCATCTTCGGATCCCACAGACGAACTCACGAGCTTAACTTTCACGTCTTTATTCCGGCGTTCGGTTCAGCAATCGGGAACCATGATTCTGGGCAGTGGCTGCATTAAGAGTATCCGGCCCGCCAAATCGTGGCAACTGCGATTCTGTCACCCGATTAATTTCCGAGGTGACTGCCTCCGGTTAACATCAAGTCCAGCCGATGCATCCGAAGGCATCAATGAGCTTTCATCCGGCGCCGGGACTGGATCAAGCGTACCGCGCCTGAGACGTGATGCAAGCGGGGGTATTTCGACAAAGACGATTGCGTCGCAGGCCGATGTTCGTGCGAGACGAATATTCCGGTGCCCCCCTGCCCGGTTGTGCCGGATCTGACGGCTGTAACGCTCGAAACGATTCGCTTCCAACACATCGCGTAGACGCCATCATCGGGGCCAGTGATCAAGAAGCCCCACCCAGGGCTGGTCGCGCGAGTGGATCAACGACTCTTCAACGCCGTACGGGGAACTGGTAGGCGACCTGGGCATTTCTGCAGAAGAACTTCTCGCGAGCAGTGTCGCCTCGGGATCGGACATAAAGATCCACAATCGAGAACAGGCTTTTGTAACTGGCCGCCAGATCGCTGACAGGCCAGTTGCTTCCGTAAATCAAACGGTCGTCGCCAAAGATTTCCCAGATCGAATCGAGGACGGGTCGATAAAACTCGGCCTCGACGGGTGCCGGAGCGGGTGGCTTCACACCGGGCGGTCGGGCATGCTCCACCAGGGCCGACACTTTACAAAACACTCGCGGATGCCGGGCGGCCGACCGCATCGCCTCGACCCATTTCGCGGGTGGAGCTTGTCCGTCCAGGTCCAGATTCGCCAGATGGTTGATCACAATACGCAAGTCGGGTATCTGCCGAGCCAGGTGGGCCACATCGAAAGGGGTCTCGGGGCCGCCATTCACGTCCAATTCCAGATCGTGCTCGGCCAGCCGGCGAATATCGGCCAGGAAGTCCGGGATGTCGAGACCTTTTTTCAAGGTTTCATGGCTGATGCGGAGGCCTCGAAACAGGGGATTCCGCGCGAACCGGCCCAAATGCTCGCGGAATTCCGGGATGCCAGGGGTCAGATGGCCCACCACCCCGACAATCGAGCGATCTTTCTGGGCCAATTCCAGCAGCCAGGCATTGTCTTCCACGCGCGGACTGGCCTCGACCACGACGGTCTGGGTGACCCCGACCGGCGTGGCTTGTTCCAGAAAGTGCTCGGGCAGCACACGGCGATACAGAATTCGGTCGGACGCTGCCGGCCACGGAATCCCGCCGGGGCGCGTCGGGTCGTAAAAATGCGTATGACAGTCAATCAGAGGGAGCGGCGCCGCATCGCTCGCCTCCCCTGCCCCGTTCTGCAGCCAGCCGACGGCCGCACCGCTCGCAATTTTCACAAACTGCCGACGTTTGATTCGCATGGGATCCTCTGTGAGCACGACCGCGGTCGATATTCTGCTGGCATCTGTCTCGAGACCAGGCGGAGATTTGCCCGGTAGCGGAATGTCGGGACGATTGTAGAATTTGATCTTGCCGCGCACCAATTGTCGAGCCCGGCTGATTCGCTAGACTGAAAGATGGAATTTCGCAGGTACTGGCGGGGCGGCGTCGCACGCGGCGTCGACGTCTCTGTCATTAGAATTCGATGGGTGGCACATGCAGTGGCTGAAATCGTTGTTC
>JAFEBR010000643.1 GCA_018242565.1 Planctomycetota bacterium
CGAATGGGTGAAACAGGGTGCACCGTTTCCCAAAACTCAGCAGGCGGCCGCTCCGGGACTGGGGGAACTTGCCACACCGGCCGGAATCAACCGCGCCCGGGCCGAACATTGGGCCTTCCAGCCCATTCAGCGTCCCCCCTTGCCCACGATCCAGAATCGTTCCTGGGGAGAGCACGAGATCGACCGTTTCGTCGCCGCCCGATTAGAAGCCCATGACCTGTCGCCGTCGCCCCCCGCCGACCGCCGGACGTTGCTCCGCCGGGCGGCTTTTGATCTGGTCGGTTTGCCACCCACAATGGAAGAAGTCGCCGCTTTCGAAAATGATCAATCGGAAAACGCGTTTGCCAAGGTGATTGACCGACTGCTGGCATCACCGGCCTATGGCGAACGCTGGGGGCGGCACTGGCTCGATGTGGCACGTTACGCCGACTCGAAAGGCTACGTCTTTACGGAAGAGCGGAAGTATCCCTATTCGTACACCTATCGGGATTACGTGATCCGGGCCTTCAATGAAGATCTCCCGTTCAACCAGTTCATCATCGAGCAACTGGCCGCTGACCAGTTGCCTCTGGGGGATAACAAGCGCGCCCTGGCTGCAATGGGGTTCCTGACGGTTGGTCGCCGCTTCGGCAACAATCAGATGGATATCATCGACGACCGCATTGACGTCGTCTCGCGGGGACTGTTGGGACTGTCGGCGGGCTGCGCCCGCTGCCACGACCATAAATACGACCCGATTCCCACCGACGATTACTATTCGCTCTCGGGAATTTTCGCCAGTTCGGTTGAGCCCGGAGAATTACCGCAGATTGGGGAACCTGTCGCGAATGAGGCCTATCAGCAATACGAGCGGGAACTCGCCCGGCTCAATGGCGAAATCGATAAATACATCACCGAACAACTGGTCGCATTGATCGACGAACTCCGCACCCACTCACCCGACATCCTGCCGTTCGTCGTCGACAAAGACGCCAAGGGTGTGCCCGACACAGTCAAACTGGCCGTAGCGTCTGACGAAGCCCGCCGAGAAATCGTGAATCGCTGGCGCGCGTATCTCGCGGAAAAGGGAACGGCACCGCACCCGGTGTTTGGACCGTGGCATGAATTACAAAAACTGCCCAGTGAAGGTTTCGGCCCTGCTGCGCAAGCGCTGATCGACAACCTGCACGTTGAGCCCGATGCGCAACCACGGACGAATCCACACGTCAAAGCCGCCTTGTCAGCCGCTGCTCCTCAGTCCATGCGCGATGTCGCCGTGGCCTATGGCAAGCTGCTCGTCGAAATCAAGAATCAGTGGACCAAACTGTTGATGGAAACTCCCGCGGGCACAGCCGCCCCGGGGGGGTTGGCTGATCCGGCCGCCGAAGAACTGCGCCAGGTCTTGTATGCCGAGAAGAATCCGACGGCGGTGACCCGCGAGGAGTTTCGGCGATTCGTGAATCGCGCCGTGCGTGACAAACTGACCGAAAAGAATCGCGCGGTGGCAACATTCCAGGCGAATTCCCCGGCAGCACCACCGCGGGCCATGGTCATGTACGACGCTCCGCAACCGACGCAACCCCACGTCTTGATTCGCGGAAATCCCGGACGTCCCGGAAAGCAGGTCCCCCGCCGATTCTTTCAGGTCGTCTCGGGTGTCGACAGCCCCGGTTTCCAGAAAGGGAGCGGACGACTGGAATTGGCGCAGGCCATCGCCAGCCCGTCCAATCCGTTGACCGCCCGTGTCATTGTGAACCGTGTCTGGATGCACCATTTCGGGAAAGGACTGGTCGGCACGCCCAGTGATTTCGGATTTCGCGGCAGCCCCCCGTCACATCCGGAACTGCTCGATTATCTGGCTAGCGTCTTTATCGAAGAGGGCTGGTCGATCAAGAAATTGCATCGCCGCATACTGCTGTCGAAGACCTGGCAACAAGCCAGTGCTGACCGTCCGGAAGCGCGAAAAATCGATCCGGAGAATCAATGGCTCTGGAGGATGAACCGACAGCGGCTGGAATATGAGCCGATGCGAGACGCGCTGCTGTTCGTGGCTGGCCGACTCGACATGACCAGCGGAGGCAAAGCCGTCGACCTGTTCAGCAAACCGTTTACGACCCGCCGGGCCGTCTATGGATTCATCGACCGCCAGGACCTGCCGGGTACGTTTCGCGTTTTTGATTTTGCCAGTCCCGATGTCAGCACGCCGATGCGTCCCCAAACAACGGTTCCTCAGCAGGCGCTGTTCGGCATGAATTCGGCGTTTGCCGTCGAACAGGCACGCGCACTGGCCGCGCGTCCCGAAGTAGCGGCCGCCACGGCAACTCAGGAGAAAATCCGCCGCTTGTACCAGCTGACCTTTGGCCGCGAACCAGAACCTGCGGAACTGGCGGTCGGCACACAATTCCTCGAAACGCCACAGAGCCATGAGCGACTGCTCCCCTCGGTGTGGCAATATGGTTACGGAGAATTTGATCTCGTCGCGAACCAGGTACGAGAGTTTACCCCCTTCCCATACTTCCAGGACGGAGTGTGGCGCGGCGGTCCCCAGTTGCCGGATCCGAACCTGGGCTGGTTGCTGCTGAACGCTCAAGGGGGCCATCCCGGCAGCCATTCCAAGCTCACAGTCATCCGCCGCTGGCGTGCGAAACGTGCGGGTGTCGTGAAGGTTGTGGCCACGCTGTCACACGCCTCGGAAATGGGTGATGGAATCCGTGGCCATATCGTATCCAGCCGTCGGGGTCAGTTAGGGGAATGGACGGCCCAGCACGGTCAGGTTGAGACGAATCTGGAGCAGGTGGAAGTGGAAGAGGGGGACCTGCTCGATTTTGTGGTCGATTGTCGTGCCAATGAATCGTACGACGGGTTTGGCTGGGCCCCCACGATCGAACTCGTCGCCCAAGATGGCAGTGCCACCCTGCGGTATGAAGCCGCCGTCGATTTTCGCGGCCCACAGCCACTTCCCCAAAAGCTGTCCGTGCTCGAACAATACGCTCAGGCTCTGCTGCTGACCAACGAATTTGTCTTCGTCGACTGAACGGGAACATCTCATGCTGCACAATTTGCCATTTCTCTCCGCGCCGCAGACACGTCGCGAGTTGCTCTCACGATCCGGGATGGGCCTGGCGGCATTCGGTCTGGCGGGGGTGTTGGCCGACCAGGGAAACCTGCTGCCGGTCGCCCGGGCGGCTGACGATTACATCAATCCGATGGCTCCCAAAGCCTCGCACTTTCCCGGCAAGGCCAAACATGTCATTCATTTCTTCCTGAATGGAGGACCGTCGCACGTCGACACGTTTGATCCCAAGCCGGCCCTTGCGAAATACGCCGGGAAGAATCTGCCCAACGAGAACCTGCGGACCGAGCGCAAAACCGGAGCAGCCTTTCCCTCTCCTTATAAGTTCCAGAAATACGGACAGAGCGGTATTGAAGTCAGCGAGATTTTCGCCAACGTCGCCCAGCATATCGACGACATCTGCGTCATCCGCTCGATGCACGCGAATGTGCCGAATCATGAACCGTCGCTGATGCTGATGAATTGCGGGGAACAGACCCAGGTCCGCCCCAGCGTCGGCTCGTGGGTCACATATGGACTGGGTACCGACAACCAGAACCTGCCGGGTTTTATTGCCATGTGTCCCAATGGCTACCCGATCAAAGATACTGAGAACTGGACGTCTGCGTTTCTGCCTGGGGCCTACCAGGGGACCTATATCGATTCCAAGCATACGGAGATCGACAAACTCATCGCCAACATCCGAAACTCGGAACTCGGTCCTCAGCAGCAGCGTCGACAACTGGACCTGGTCCAGGAATTGAACCGCCGTCATGCCGATCAACGACAGAACGACGCCGCACTGGAGGCACGCATCCACTCGCTGGAATTAGCGTATCGGATGCAGATCGAAGCCTCGGATGCGTTCGATATCCAGCAGGAACCCAAGCATATTCTTGAGAAGTACGGTTCGGGAACTCACGCCCGACAAACCTTGATTGCCCGCCGACTGGTGGAACGAGGGGTGCGGTATGTTCAGCTTTGGCATGGCGCCGGACAACCGTGGGACCAGCACGACGACCTGGAAGAGGTCCATCGCAAACTCGCCAAAGAGATCGACCAACCGATCGCCGCGTTGATTCAGGACCTGAAACAGCGCGGTCTGTTCGATGAAACACTGATCATCTGGGGTGGCGAATTTGGACGCACCCCCACGGTCGAATTGCCCACCCCCGGTTCCAACGCTGGAAAAATCAACGGGCGCGATCACAACCACCATGGCTTTACCATGTGGTTGGCCGGCGGCGGCGTGAAGGGGGGTTATGTGCACGGCGCGACCGATGAATTCGGATTCGCCGCAGTCGAGAACAAGGTCCACGTTCACGATCTGCACGCCACGATGATGCAACTTCTGGGCTTCGACCATACCCGGTTGACCTACCGCTACGCCGGCCGCGATTACCGGTTGACCGATATTGAAGGGAACGTCGTGAAGGAAATTCTGGCGTAGTTTTGGCGAGTTTCATCCGGCAGCAAATCAGGCCGTGAGCCCATCGCTCCATCCCGTCCGGACTTAAGATGCATCCTGATTTCGTCGATTTCACGAAAGCTCGTAGAACGGCAGACATGGCGAGGGCCAAAAACGATTCGTGATTTCCCAGCGCGTCCTCCACGAGTACGCTGTCAACGAGTTCGAAGAGCCTGTCTTCACCATCTTGAATGTCGATGACATCCTGCTCGGGCGGCATACCGGGCGTTGGATGCGAACGGATGCCGTGTAAGGCAATCGGACCGACCCACTCGACAAGATCGGCCGCTGTCCATTCCGTTACGGATTCGGCGATCGCAGCGACCTGATGCATTGCCGCCAAGGCGTAGCGAAAATCGGGGGGGGCGGTCGAAACCCGAACGGAATGTTTGAACTTTTATTGGTATCGCGGTCACGGAAATCTGGCCGATCCGTCGAAACCGGGGTCCGAAACGCAAGTAACCGTTGTGCCGAGAATTCTTTGCGCCTTTGCGGCTTTGCGTGAGCCCTTTTTCGAGATCTGCCACACGGGGGAAACGCCCCTGAAGTGTGCCACGAGCGAACCATTCGAGTCACGATTCCAGTCGTGGGTACAGTGAATCGGAATAGCCCCGCAATATTATTCTTTTCACAACTCTGACATGGCCTGCCGCGCCGTCGTGTTTCGGTAACGAGATAAGACCGCCATCATTGACGAAAGGGCCTCACGCAAAGCCGCCAAGGCGCAAAGGAGTTCAGGGGCGGCCGAAACCCGAACGGAATGTTCGAACATTTATTATTGTCGCGGTCAGGGATATCTGGCCGATCCGTCGACAGTCGGGGCCAAAACGCAATTAACCGTAGTGCCGAGAATTCTTTGCGGCTTTGCGTGAGCCTTTGTTCGAGTTCTGCCACACGGGGGAAAGCGCCCCCGCAGTGAGCCGCGAACGAACCATTCGAGTCACGATTCCAGTCATGGGTACGGTGGATCGTAATGGTCCCGGATTGATTTTCTTTTCACAACTCTGACATAGCCTGCCGCGCCGTCGTGTTTCGGTAACGAGATACGACAGCCCTCATTGACGAAAGGGGCTCACGCAAAGCCGCCAAGGCGCAAAGGAGTTCAGGGGTGGTCGAAACCCGAACGGAATGGTTGAACATTTATTAGTGTCCCGGTCAGGGAAATCTGGCCGATCCGTCGAAACTGGGGCCCGAAACGCAAGTAACCATTGTGCCGAGAATTCTTTGCGCCTTGGCGGCTTTGCGTGAGCCCTTGTTCGAGTTCTGCCACACGGGGAAAAACGCCCCCGCAGTGTGCCACGAACGAGTCGTTCGAATCACCATCCCCGTCTCGAGTTGTGTGAATCGTAATCGTCCCGGATTGCTTTTCTTTTCACAACTCGGACATGGCCTGCCGCGCCGTCGTGTTTCGGCAACGAGATACGACAGCCATCATTGACGAAAGGGGCTCACGCAAAGCCGCCAAGGCGCAAAGGAATTCAGGGGCGGCCGAAACCCGAACGGAATGGTCGAACTTTTATTAGTGTCGCGGTCAGGGATATCTGGCCGATCCGTCGAAACTGGGGGGAAAAACGCAAGTAACCGTTCTGTCGAGAATCCTCTGCCCCTGAGCGGCTTTGCGTGACCCTTTCTTCGGGTTCTGCCACCCGGCCCCCCCCTGAAGTGTGCCACGAACGAGCC
>JAFEBR010000644.1 GCA_018242565.1 Planctomycetota bacterium
AAAAGGTTAGGGATGCCGACAACCCCCAACCGGCACATCCGACTCAGAAACCGTGTTTCAGCAAGCTGCGTCGTCTCCCATCGGCAGTCCCTTCGCTCTGGGTCAGCCAAACGACCGCTTCGGCAGGACGGCCGCCTCACAATCCGGAAATTACCGATGGAATGCTTTGGTTTTCGAGCGAAAGCCAGCCGGCATTTCTGGCGGCGGGAGTAGGCGCGGATCTGCCGTCGGCCCTATAATACGAGTGCCAATTCAGATCCATTCGGCGACAGATTGGAGAGTTTCTCTCTCCAAATCCCGTGGCGTTGACTCCCAGGTGATGCATGGCTCCGCCAACCGACCCGGCCGGCGCTTCTCGATCGACCTCGAAATCCGAGAAGGATTCCGCGGCCGCGCTCAAGAAGGTTGGCAAATACGAGATCATCAAGAAGATCGGCGCCGGGGGGATGGGTGCGGTTTATCTCGCCACGGACCCGTTTCTGAAACGGAATTGCGCCCTCAAAGTCTTGCCTCACGAAAAGGCCAAAAATCCCACGCTGCTCAAACGCTTTCGCTCAGAAGCGCAGCAGGCGGCCAACCTGCGGCACGAAAACATCGTTTCGGTTTACGAAGCGGGCGAAGCCGATGGCGTTTCGTACATCGCGATGGAGTATGTCGAGGGCACTGACGTCTCGCACCTCGTCCAAAAACGCGGGGTCGTGCCCCTGCGACGATCGATCGAGATCATCCGCCAGGTCGCCCATGGTCTGGACCATGCCCTCGAACAGGGCATCGTCCATCGCGACATCAAGCCGGGCAACATTCTGCTGCGAAACGACGGAGTCGCCAAGCTGGCCGACCTCGGTCTGGCCCGCAGTCTCGATGATGTCGATACCGCGATCACCCGGGCCGGAACGACCGTCGGCACAGTCGATTACATGTCGCCCGAACAGGCGCGTGACAGCAAAGCGGCCGACCTGCGCAGCGACATCTACTCGCTGGGCTGCACATGGTACTACATGCTGACAGGGGAAGCCCCCTTTCCTGACGGCAGCCTGTCGCAGAAACTGCGGGCACATGCGGAAACTCCGCTGCCTGACCCCCGCAAAATTAACGAAAGCGTCACCGAAAACGTCTACGCCGTCATTCGGCGGATGACCGAAAAGCAGCCCAGCAGCCGCTATCAAACCCCCCGTGAACTTTTAGACGACCTCGATTCAACGAATCTGTTAAGCGACAGTCTGTCCGAAAAGATTCTGGAAGACGCTCCGGAAGTCACCCACCGCTCAGCACGAGAACGGGGTTCCGCAGATCACAAAGAGGCCGCGCCGGCCGATGAGGCCAGCGTTCCGCGCAAAAAGTCGCGTAGATCCAGCCGTCAGGCCGCAGACGACGCCGATTCCGACAGCCTGCCCGCGGCAGCAGCCGAAGAAACTCGGTCCCGCGGAAAGTCCTCCAAACGACCGGCTGTCGAAGACCAGGGTTCTGGCTATAAACCGCCCCCCGGTCGCGATGCTGCTGATAAATCCAAACTGCTCGAACCGAGCCAGAAGGCCAAGAGCCATGCCGCCTTCGTCTACGCCGTCTCGGCGCTGGCAGTCGTCGGCTTGATCTCGGCGGTGATCTATGGTTTCAACGCCTACAATGAAGCCACGACGGTCACCGAGCGGATGGCCAATCCGTTCGCGCACAAGAACGCTGTCTCGAATCTCGCTGGGACCGATCCCAACGCGGCCCCGGGCACAGTGGGTGGCACTGCAACCGGGACCGACCCGGGATCAGGGAGCGCCCAGCCACCCGTCACCAACGTGGTCGGAACCGCCCCGCCCCCCAACATGGCACTCAACCCGGCCGACCCGCTTGTCGGAACCAATACCCTCGCACCGCAGGTCACTCGCATCGGCGGCGATCCCGCCGCCGGGTCCCCCGACTCCCCGGCTGGCAGCAACATCGGCTCGAATCCGGCGGTCGGCGCCGGCAATGCCGGCACCGGAACCGACCGCACAGGCAATTCCGGATCACCTGGCGGCGCAACGGCCAGTACCGGCGCAAAAATGGGTGGCAGCTCGGCGGCAGGCTCCACCGGCAACAACCCGAATGGGAAATCGAGCGGCAACACGAGTTCCGGCCAATCCGCTTCATCCGGCAACCCTGGCGCGATTCAAGGCGGGGCCGCCAGTGCGGCACGGGGTGCGACAGGGCCCGACAAAGCCGCTGCCGCCCAAGCCGAGGCCCGGCACACTCAGGAATCGTTGTCCGTCCCGGTCTGGGCCCGGCAAGCCCGTCCCACCGACGGATTGACCAAATTGCTGGTCGGTGCCGCAGGCTCCAGCGGCGACCAGGCGAATGCCATTCCGTGTGCGACGCTCAACGAAGCCTTCGACAAAATCCCGGCCGCAGGAGCCGTCATTCAATTGGTCGGCAATGGACCGTTCCATCTGGAGTCGGCCCAGATTGCCGACAAAGGCCCCGTCATCATCGAACCTCACGATCCGGGCTCACAACCGGCGGTTCTGCTGATGCCGTCCAAGACGGGACCGGTTCTCGATTTTCTGACCGTGCGGCAGTCGGCGCTCGAACTGCGGAAGATCCATCTGATGGTCGATGCGTCGGCCTTCAAGACTTCGGGTGACGCGGCGCTGCTGCTGGTAGCCGCGGGTGATCTGTCACTCAAGAACTGCTCGATTTCCGTCAAGGGAACGCCCACCGCTCCAATCACGGCGGTGAAGATCTCAGGTAAAGTTACACGTACAGACCCCAAAGCTGGCGGTCAGCCGCGCGTGGTCTTCGATCAGACCGTGATCCGCGGCAACAATCTGACCGCACTGTTGGCCCTGGGCGAACACCTCGATCTGACGACTCGCGACAGCCTGCTCTGGAGCGGCCAGGCCCCGGTCATTCGTTTCGGGACTGTCCCGCGCAGTGACGCCGACTCGAACCGCATTGTGCGCCTGGTCTCCAGCACGCTCTGCTCATTAAACACTGCCATTTCCATGGGAGGCGAAGCGGGCCAACCCGTCCCGACAGGCTTCGAACTGCTCAATTCTTTGATCGCCGCCCCGCAAGGCAGCCAGGCCCCCGTGCTGTTCCTCATGGAAGGCTGGAGTTCGAGCCAGCAGAAACTGGCCTTCGGCAAATTTCTGACCTGGAAATCGACCAACTCGCTGCTGACTGGATGGACAACGCTGTTGCAGTTGAATCCATCGCGCGAAGCGGTCGCCCAGACACCTGACTCCTGGAAACCTCTCTGGAAAGACAAAGAGGCTCTGGAAACCGAGCAGATCCAGTCTGCACCCTGGCCTGGCACCGCCATCGCCGATGCGACGCGCGCTCCCTTGAACCTGTTCGTGCCGCAGTCGCTGGGCAAGCAGCCTGTCAAAACGGCCGACGGAGGCTGGCCTGGCTGCGATTCCGAGCGACTGGTCACGGTCAATGTCGATGCCCTGGCCGCGGCGGAAGTCGCTACCCACCGCCCCGTACTGCCCCGCGACATGTTCAATCAGCCGGTCAATGAAGTTCTGACCGTCGACATCAACAAGCAGGATCTGGGCAAGATCATTGAAGTCAAAAAGCCACGCACGGGGATGACCATCAAGGTCGTCGGGGCTGGCCGTCACGAAAGCAGCCCCATCGTTCTGGAAAACGTCTGGGTGCGCATGATCTTCGAACAGACCGATGGCGCCCCCCTGATGATCGTGCCACGGGCCGGCGATTCCAAACGAGACGGTTTGATCACCGTCAAAAATGGCGGGCTGCAGATCGATCGGGGCGTGTTCTCGATCCCGGCAACCGAACGGACCGATCGCGGCGCGCAGCCCAAATGGCTGTTCCACATCATCGACAGCGACCTGGGATTGATGCGCTGTCGCCTGCAGGGCCCTCTGGTCGGCACCAACCGCAACAAGGGCCTGATTCGCTGGGAGTCTGAAACGGGCCTGCCTCCCGCCCGTCCGTTCAAAGCTCCTTACCACGGCTACACGATCATTCAATCGAGCTTTCTGATCGGTTCGGGAACTCTAATCGACGCCGACATGCGCCGCCGCGCCCTGATTTTCCATAACTCGGTCCTGGTCGCGCGCGAAGACTTGTGCAACCTCAACCTCAGCGGCCCCGACTCGCACATCGGCGGAGCCGTCGACGTCCGGTATTCCACCTTCTCGGCCGTTGACCATATCTGGCGGATCCAGGGGGCCGAATTGGGGGCGCCCGCCAGCGAACCATTGCAGATGTTTGCCGATCGCAGCGTCTTCGGTTTGCCGCTGAGAACAACGTCGCAAAAACCCAATCCGATCATGTTCAGCTACAGCGGTCCCGTCCTCGAACAGAAACAGGTGCAGTGGTGGGAAAACCGCTGTGGCCATTCGCCCGAAGTCACACGGTTCCTGTTGCCCGATGCCACCGAACCCCCAACCACGCCGCAATCATTCGATGAAAACTGGCTGGGCTTCTGGGGCGTCGACCAGATTCTCGAACCGTGTCGCGGCAACAATGGTGTCGTTCTCCAGAAAGAACTGCCTTCGAAAGCCGAAGATCGGCAGAAGCTCGAACCCGAAGACTTCAAGCTCCACCAGTCATGCCGGGCGGCCGCCTGGGAAGGTGGCCGCATCGGTTTCATCGGGGCCTACATTGAATCGATGGCCGTGCCGCCGATCCGCGGCCCCGCCATTGTGACCACCGACAAGAAGCGCCCCGTTCCCAGTCAGCCGGCGCCGACGTCGCAGCAGGGCTTCTGATTCTCGCAGCGATTCGAGCGGTCAGCGCACGCCCAGTTCCGCGAGGTCGGTTCCCCGCAACGGCGAGGCAGCCACCCAGTCTTTCAGCTTCGACAGCACGAAGTGCTTGTGGTTGGCCACGGCCTGTTCAGAAATCCGTAACTCCCGGGCGGCGTCTTTATTGGCCCAGCCCAAAACAAACAACAGTTCAATGCACTTGAGGCGTTCGAACTCCCCGGTGCGAATCCACTGTTCAATCAGTGTTTCCAGCCCGTCGCGCAACACCTGTGATTCGACACTACGCCGTTCACGACTGCGTGCCAGACTCGAGGCCATGCGGCCGCTGCCACGCAGATCTGAACCTTCCGCCTGCGAATTCCGCGTCACGAGTGGCAACGTCGGACGGCGCCCACGTCGCCGCAGGACGTCGGTCAACTTGTGGGCCGCGATCGAAAACAAAAACGACTCCGGCGGAGTCGCTTCGTCATAATTGGGCAGGCCGATCAGGAACCCCAGAAAGGTCTCCTGGACGACATCCTCCGCCTGTTGCCGGTCATTCAAACGGCTGTCGACACAGGCAATCAATCGGCCTTCGAAGCGGCCAATGAAATCTGCCCAGGCATCCTGTTCTCCCTGGCGAATGCGGTCGATCAGCAAACGATCGGCGTCGAGAGTGGGCATGAACAGCGTCAGACAAAACCGGGGTCAGTGAAAACGGCAGACAGAGCCTTCGCCGCAGTATTGTAACGATTCCCACCGCGCAACGGATCACAACCAAACCGCCACACCGGGCAAAAAAATTCGGAATTCCGCTCCGCAACGCGTCAACCGCCATCAGTTCTCCGGGTCCGCCTCGTAGCGAAACTCCAGCCGACCCGCCGCATTCCTCTGAATCCGCGCCATCCCCTGTAAGCGCAGACCTGCCAGCCGGACCTCAATTCCGGCCGCCGACTCCTGAACAAACAGATAGTCCCCGGCATCCCAGCGCTGCACCGAACCTCGATTTCCGCTGACTGGCCCCTCGTAATTGAGGTAGGCCAGACGGTGGTCAGGCAGAGGCTCGGCCGGGCAGGCCACACCCGCCTGGGGAGGCTGTAAAAGCCGCCAAGTGCGCAGCGCTGCCTCATTTTCGAGCATGAAATCCCAATGCAGAAAAGGATGATCGTGAGTCAAAACAACAAATCGTGGCATGTCTGCCGAGTTTCCGGGCATTTCAAAAAAATTTTGATCACAGGCGCATCGTTCGCTGTAAGGACCTATAGTAAATTGGAACTGCCCCCGAAACACGACCTGTTGATCGAGTTTTCCGTGCCGTCCGGGATCACCCGGCGGCCTGACCTTCAGTCAACACGCCCGGCGGGCAGTCCGTCACCACAGCGACGTACCTTTTCAAGTCTAACGGAAAGGCCCGGTTTGTGAACCGGCCGTAAAGCGCTCCTCATGACGACTCCTGCAAAAGTTCTGGCTCTGTGCCGAGAAAAGGAAATCAAGGCGGTCGACCTGCGGTTCATGGATTTCCCAGGTACGCAAAAACACTTCACGGTCCCCCTGGGGGTGCTCACCGAAGCCAGTTTCGAAGATGGCCTGGGGTTCAACGCCTCGTCGATCCGTGGCTGGAAGGCGATCAACGAAAGCGACATGCTGGTCGTGCCGCAGGCCGAAACCGCCATTATCGACCCGTTCATGCAGAACACGCTGGCGATCACCTGCAATATTCAGGACCCGGTCACCCGCGCCGATTACCCCAAAGACCCGCGGAATGTCGCTCGCAAAGCCGAACAGTACATGAAATCGACCGGCATCGCCGACACCGCCAACGTCGGCGCCGAGGCCGAGTTCTTCGTGTTCGACGATGTGCGTTTCGATCAGAACGAACACGAGTGCTACTACTACGTCGACAGCATCGAAGGCGAGTGGAACCGCGGCCGACAGGAACCCGGCGGAAACAAGGGTTACAAGATCCGTCACAAAGAGGGTTACTTCCCAGTCCCGCCCATCGACACGCTCCAGGATCTGCGCACCGAGATCATGCTGACACTGCTCGAATGCGGTGTCGAAGTCGAATCGCAGCATCACGAGATCGCCTCGGGGGGGCAGTGCGAAATCGACATGCGGTACCAGTCACTGGTCCGCATGGCCGACCACCTGCTGCTGTACAAGTACATCGTCAAGAATGTCGCGGCCCGTCACGGCAAGACCGCGACGTTCATGCCCAAGCCACTGTTCAATGACAATGGCTCCGGGTTGCATATTCACCTGTCACTCTGGAAGAACGGCGATCCCCTGTTCGCCGGGACCGGCTATGCCGGCTTGAGCCAGATGGCCCTGCACGCCATGGGGGGAATTCTCAAACATGCCCCGGCGCTGCTGGCCTTCTGCTGCCCCACGACGAACAGCTACAAGCGACTCGTGCCGGGGTTCGAGGCGCCGGTCAATCTGACTTACAGCAGTCGCAACCGATCGGCTGCGATTCGGATTCCGGTCTACAGCCCCAGCCCGGCCAGCAAGCGGTTCGAGTTCCGCATTCCCGATTCGTCGTCGAATGGATATCTCGCGTTCGCGGCGATCCTCATGGCGGCCCTCGATGGCATCCAGAATCGCATCGATCCGGGAGCCCCGCTCGACAAAGACATGTACGACCTGATCCCCGAAGAACTCGCCAAGTATCCACAGCCTCCCGCGTCTCTCGAAGCGGCTCTCGATGCCTTGCGCGACGATCACGACTTCCTGCTGCGGGGCGATGTCTTCAACGAAGACGTCATCGACACCTGGATCTGGTACAAGACCGAGCACGAAGTGGGTGCCCTGCGTCAACGGCCCCATCCCTTTGAATTCGCGATGTACTACGACATCTGAACCGGCCGTGACGCGGCCTGTCTGAAAAACAAACCCGCGGTGCTGGCCTCTGCCAGCACCGCGGGTTTTTCTTTTGTAACCAAGATCGAATTCGCCGGGCCAGTGCGAGCCCAGGCGGATGTCAGGCTTCCAGCGCCTGCTTCAAATCGGCGATCAGGTCATCCGGATGTTCAATCCCGACCGAAACCCGCAGCGTCTTGTCAGTAATTCCGGCACCCCGACGGGCTTCCAAAGTCATGGAGGCATGACTCATTGTTTCGGGGTGCTCGATCAGCGATTCGACGCCCCCCAGCGATTCCGCCATGGCGTACAGCTTGGTGGTCGTCATGACTTTCTCAGCCTTGGCGCCGCCCCCCTTCACGTCAAAGCTCAGCATCCCGCCAAAACCCTTCATCTGCCGTTTGGCCAGTTCGTGATGCGGGTGATCAGGCAATCCGGGATAGTAGACCTTTTCGACCAGCGGATGCTGCTTCAGCATCTGAGCCACCGCCATCGCGCCCCGCTGGTGGGCTTCCATACGGGGACCGAGCGTCTTCACCCCCCGTAAGACGAGCCAGGCATCGAAAGGCGAATTGGCCAACCCCAGGGCGTTGACGATGTAGCCCACTCGTTCCGCATGCTCTTTTTTCTTCGTGATCACCGCGCCGCCCACGACGTCCGAGTGACCGTTGAGGTATTTGGTCGTCGAATGCACAACCACATCGACCCCCAGCTCCAACGGCCGCTGGAAGTAAGGCGACATGAACGTGTTGTCGGCAATGGTCAGAATCCCCTTCGACTGCGCCACCTTCACCACCGCCTCGATATCCACCAGGTTGAGCAGTGGATTGCTGGGAGTCTCGATCCAGATGCATTTCGTCTGCGGCGTGATCGCCCGGCGGACGTTCTCCACATCCTGCATGTTGACGAACGAGAATTTCAAACCGAATTCGGTAAACGGCACGCTGAACAGGCGAAAGGTGCCGCCGTAAATGTCGTGCCCGGCAATGATGTGGTCGCCCGGCTTGAACAGGTGCATGGTCGCCGTCGAAGCCGACATCCCCGTACACGTCGTCCGGCAGTCGATGCCCCCTTCCAGAGAGGCCAGACTTTCCTCCAAGGCCCGCCGGGTCGGATTGCCCGACCGGGTGTAATCGTAACCCTTGGTCTTGCCCAGGGCTTCAAAACGAAAGGTCGAGGTGGGGTAAATCGGCGTAATGCAACTGTTGAACGTGTCGTCCTTGTCGACCCCGACATGGACGCAGCGGGTTTCAAACTTCTGTTGCGAATGATCTGTGCTCATAACGATCGAGATTTCCGTGCAGGCCAAGCGTCGGGCGGGGTACGTGCGGACCCCGCCTGGACACGCCAACCGCCTGTAAAGTTCGCGCGCCCGCAGAAACGAAACGTACAGGATGCCCGATTGAACTACGGCTGACAAGTGTCCCATGGCGCCTGACCAGCAACCACGAACATTGTCTCCTGGGCCGTTTATCGATCACCCACCACACCCAAATCCTGGGGCGCGGCGGCCCGCTCAACGGTGGACCGGCACTGAAACCACCCGCCGATCTGGCTTCAACTCGGCAATTTCCCGAGCACGGCCAGCAAGCGGTCGATTTCGGCGATCGTGTTGTAATGCAGAAACCCGATCCGCACGAGTCCTTCGGGCTCCAGCCCGAGGGCCGACGTCAACGGCAGTGCGTAAAAGTTGCCATGCCAGACAAAAATCCCGCGCTCGGCCAGTTGTTCCGCCAGCTCGGCCGGCGGGATTTTCGCGTGTCGGATGCCAAATGTCGGCACACGTTCGTCGGCACGCGCCAGGTCGCGAATCCCAAACACCTGCACGTCGGGCAACCTGGCCAAACCGTTCAGCAAGTACGCCGCAAGTTGCCGTTCGTAATCGCGGATCGCTTCGTAGGCCGCACGCAAAGTCTGCCGTCGATCGGCAGACGACGCGCCGACCTGCCGCCCCAGGTCCGCGAGGTACTCCACAGCCGCCAGAACCCCGGCGATACACTCATGGTTCTGCGTCCCCGTCATCCATTTTCCCGGCAACGAGTCGGGAGCCGGACGCAACTTGTAGGCCTGCAATTCCTCGAGTCGCCGTGTGCGCCCCCACAAGATTCCGACATGCGGTCCGAAAAATTTATACGCCGACGCGACCAGCCAGTCGCAATCCCACGCCACCACATCGGGCAAGAGATGCGGCGCGGCATGCACGGCGTCGACGTAGACCTCGGCCCCCACCGCATGGGCCAGCCGACAGATTTCCGGAATCGGGTTGATCGTCCCCACGGCGTTCGAGGCCGCTCCGACCGCCACCAGCCGAGTGCGAGGCGAGAGTTTCTGCCGCAGATCCGCCAGATCCAGCGTGCAATCGGACGCATTTATTGCCAAATGGTGCACGGTCACACCGGCGTCAAGTGCCGCCAGCACCCACGGACTGACGTTCGCGTCATGGTCGAGTCGCGTCACAATGATCTCATCACCCGCTTGCCAGGTGCGCGCCAGCGCTCGACTCAAGGCGAACGTCAGCGTCGTCATGTTGCCGCCGAAAATGATGCTCTGCGCATCGGTGGCGCCAAACAGATCGGCCATCGCCTCATGCGCCCGATCCAACAGCGCGTCGCTCTCGCGACTGGTCGCGAACACTCCGCCATGATTGGCATTGTGCTGCCGCAGATAATTCGAAATCGCGTCAATCACCCGGACCGGAACCTGGCTGCCGGCCGGTCCGTCAAAAAACACGGCTGGCTGGCCGGCGTGCTGCCGGCTTAAGGCGGGAAACTGCTGACGACACCACTCGACCGGAAACGAAATCTCTGAAGTCATCTCTGAGATGCAACAATTCTAAATCAAGAGTTCGCGGCGGAACCGCGTTTAAAGATTCATGACAACCAGGACCGAACCGAACATCACCAGCGGCAGCGCCAGGGCCGCACTGACAATTCCGAAGATCGGCAAGACCCCCTGTCGTCGCCCGCGAATCGAGAATACCAACCCGCAGATCGCCGTGATGAACGACAGCAGTGCCGACATTCCCGCACCGCCAAACAGGACAATCTCCGATTCCATCAGCGCCGCCATCAGATAGACCATGGGACACCCCAGAAGTATCAGCCCCAATGAGCCGATCCCCAACAATCCGCCGACCTTGCCTTCTTTCCAGCCCCCCGCTGCAGACTTGCTGGCCATCGACCTGGGGGGCGTGGCGGGCTGACGCGAGGGCGCGACCGACACCCCGCCCCGTTCATCGCTCGACAGGTACGCCTCGGGGGGGTCAAGCCGGCGCAAGACGCCAATGATGTCGTCGCTGGTAATCAACTGCAGATCGTATCCAGCCAGCAGATCGTGAATCTGCGATTCCACTTCGTGAAGGATGGCGGCCCGGTCGGCCCGTGGGACTCGCCCCTGCAGCATTCGATCAATCGTATCGAGCCGTGCGTCGATCAGCGCCTGCTGTGCCTCGGCCAATGTCAGGGTGAACTCGGGAGCCAGGGTCGTCATCGTGCCACTCCTTTGAATAACGTTGCTAAAGATCCTGAAACTTTCTGCCAACTTTCCTGCAAGTCGTACAGACGACGCTGACCGGAACTGGTCAGGGAATAATACCGCCGCCGGGGTCCCGCGGGCGAGGCTTCGGTTCGCACCGCCAGCAGTCCATCGTTCGCCAGACGGGTCAACACCGGATAGACCGTGCTTTCCGAAAGCGCCAAGCCCTCGAACTCACGCAGCACTTCGACGATCCGATACCCGTACGTTTCTTCGCGCGCAATCACCGCCAACACGGCGATCTCGGCGACTCCTTTTCGTAATTGAGTTTCCCAGGCACCCACAGTGATTCCCTGTTCCGATGTTACTACTGTGCCTCGCATAGTAGACAGGTCGGATGTCAGCGCCTAGACGAAGTTCGCGTAAATTTCGAGATTCTCTGGAATTCGTTTGAACGCTCAGGCCGGGTTCTCCGCGACCGTTGACGCACCAGTCTGCGCCCCGATCACGATCCACACTCACCCAGCGGCGTTTCCCGCGTCCCACTTTTTCAGCAGCGTTTTCGGAGCCGTCAAACGGTAACTGCGCTCCACAATCTCGGCGACTTCCTGCCAGTCGATGCCACCCAGATTCAGGCGCATGGCGAACCAGCCATGCGCTCCCAGGTACGCAGGCGAATAATACAGTTCAGGATCAAACCGAATCCGGCTGGCCGCTTCCCCCACCGCCCCCTTGGCGCACACCGACACAATGCCATCGCCATGATGATTTTCGAGAAAGTACGCGAACGGCTTGTTCCGTACCCGAAAATCGGCGTAATCGGCATGCACCTGCCGCACCGCCTCGGGAAACCCCAGGCCGATTTCCGATAACCGCACGAGCCGCGCATCGAGAGTTTTCCGCATGCTGCCTGCTCTCGCACTCCGGTGCAAATCAGGTCTCGAAATGTTAAGATTCCGACGGATTTTACGCTTCCGCGTCCGTTCCTGCGAGACACCCATAATGGATCGTTTTGTGATTCTGGCGGCCTGCCTGGCATTTGTCATGACAACAAGCTCACTGCGGGCCATGCCTCCCGAGACTCCCAAACGACCAGTCACCGACGTCTACCATGGCGTGGAAGTCAGCGATGATTATCGCTGGCTGGAAGACTGGAATGCCCCCGAAGTGAAAACCTGGAGCGACGCACAGAACACGCACGCCCGGGCCCTTCTCGACAAACTGCCTCACGTCGATGCCATCCGGGCCCGCGTGACCAAAATCATGTCGGCCAAAACCGTCAGTTATGGCGGCCTCGAATACCGGCAGGGCCTGCTCTTCGCCATCAAACGCGAGCCCCCCAAACAGCAACCCTTTTTGATTGTCTTCGCCTCGGTCGATGAACTCAGCAAGTCGCGAACCCTGGTCGACCCGAACGTCCTCGATAAAACGGGCGCCACCACGATCGACTGGTATGTCCCCTCGCCCAATGGTCGACTCGTAGCCGTGTCGCTGTCGCGCGCCGGCACCGAAGCCGGAGATGTGCATATTTTCGACACCAACAGCGGCGAACGCGTGCACGAGATCATTCCCCGTGTCAACACGGGAACAGCGGGGGGCGACCTGGCCTGGGCCCCGGATGCCAGCGGCTTTTTTTATACGCGCCACCCACGCCCCGGCGAACGCCCGCCGGCCGATCTCGACTTCTTTCAACAGGTCTATTTTCACAAACTGGGCACCCCCACCGAAGAAGATCGTTATGAAATCGGGAAAGATTTTCTGCGGGTTGCCGAGATCAATTTTGAAATGCACGATCCGTCCGGCTACCTGCTGGTCACCATGCAGAAAGGGGATGGCGGGGAATTCTCGCTCTACCTGCGCACCCCGCAGGGTGAATGGCATCGCATCTCGGACTTTCCCGACCGGATCCTGCAGGGCACGTTTGGCCCTCAGCAGGATCTGCTGCTGACCTCGCGGGCGGGCGCACCCCGCGGCAAACTGCTGCGTGTGCCTTTGTCCGATCCGCGGCTCGAACGGGCGGAGACGGTGATCGAAGAAGGCACCGACACAATCGTCACCTCTTTCCAGCATGCGTCCCCCGGTGTGCTGGCCACCGACAAACGCCTGTACGTCATGTACCAACTGGGTGGCCCTTCCGAACTGCGCGTCTTTGACCTGCAGGGTCAGCGTCAACCCGGCCCCGAACAATTGCTGCTCTCGTCAACCGGGGGACTCGTCCGTCTCGAAGGAGACGACGTCATCTTCAGCAACACCTCGTACGTCGAAGCCCCGGCCCAGTACCGCTTCTATGCCAGCACGGGCAAAACCGTGAAGACCATTCTGGCCACCGATGCACCGGTCGATTTTCGCGATGTGCAGGTCATACGCGAATTCGCCATCTCGAAAGACGGCACCAAAGTACCGCTCAATATCATGCTCCCCAAGGGGGCCAAACAGGATGGCAAGAGCCCGGCCCTGGTTTATGGATACGGCGGTTACGGCATCAGCCTGACCCCCAACTTCAACGCCACCCGCCGCGTGCTGCTCGATCAAGGCGTGCTGTGTGTCGTCGCCAACCTCCGCGGTGGGGGCGAATATGGCGAACCCTGGCATCTCGAAGGCAACCTCACGCGAAAGCAAAACGTCTTCGATGATTTCGCCGCCGTCCTGAAACATCTCGTCGACCGCGGTTACACCTCGCCACAGAAGATGGCCATCGAAGGGGGCAGCAATGGCGGCCTGCTCATGGGGGCCCTGCTGACCCAGCACCCGGAACTCGTCCGCACCGTCGTCTCACACGTGGGCATCTACGATATGTTGCGTGTGGAACTCTCGGCGAACGGTGTGTTCAATATCGCCGAGTTTGGCAGCGTCGCCAGCCCCGACCAGTTCCAATCCCTGTACGCCTACTCGCCGTACCACCATGTGCAATCCGGAACCCGTTATCCTTCCGTGTTGTTCCTGACCGGAGCCAACGACCCTCGAGTCGACCCCATGCAGTCGCGGAAAATGACCGCCCGATTGCAGTCGGTCGTTACCCCCGATGTCCCAATTCTACTGCGGACGAGTTCGAATTCCGGACACGGCGCCGGAACCGGCCTGTCCGAGCGCATTGAACAGACCGTGGATGTATTCGCCTTCTTGTTCAGCCAACTGGGAATTGAGTTTAAGCCATGACCGGTCGACCGGCCCCTTGATCCCGATCAATGTCCCCGCCTGGGGCCTCGTGTTACCGCAGTTCATGCGAGCGCAACCGGCCGAATGCGTCGATTTGCCGCTCGAAATTCGTGGTTGCGCGTTGACTCTGTGGCCCAAGTTGTTAACGTCTCTCGTTTGATCGGATTCAACCGCATTCCCGCACTGTATTGTGAATTGAGACAGGAGAGGCAAAATGGGCGCAAATCACGCCGGCGACCGCAAACGTAAAAAGCTGAAAAACACGAAGAAAATCGTCCGTACGCAGGAACAGAAGGCCAAATCCAAGGCCTCGTAAGGCGTCCTGGAAGCCAGCCAGATTTTTCGCCGGGCGATGGCACACGTCGCCCGTTCTTTTTTGCGCGCCTCGCCCGACCGGCCCCCACGACGCCCAGTCGTCGACCGCTCTCTCCGCAACAAGCTGCGGGCCAATCTCCCTCAACACACGGCGTCTGTGCCTTTGCAGGCTCCGCGTTTGTCCGGCATGCGCTTGCGTCTGGCCCATCGAGATTTCCCGCCCCAGACGTCTTGTATGGAGGCCTCGCTAACAGGTTCTGTAACATTTTCTGAATCGGGCCCGATTCGGTTGTACTCTGGCGTCTGGGCCCGGTACAAACTCGCTACATTCCGCCGGCTTTGGTCACGCCGCCCCCACGACAACCGTCGAGCGATGGCCTGCCCTGCAGGTCGGAATGGTCCTCAGCGCGAGTCCTTGAGCCGAACGTAGCGACCATGCAGCATGCCGATCTCATTCTGACGCTGACCGGCGGCCTGACTGCGGCCCTGATCCTGGGCTACCTCACCAACCGCATCGGCTTGTCTCCCATCGTGGGCTATCTGCTGGCGGGCATCGCGGTCGGCCCCCACACCCCGGGTTTTGTGGCCAACCAGGAAATCGCCGAGCAGCTTTCGGAAATCGGCATTATCCTCTTGATGTTTGGCGTCGGCCTGCATTTTCATCCCCGCGAGTTGCTCGCGGTTCGCAAGGTGGCCATTCCCGGTGCGCTGGGGCAGTGTCTGTTTGCCACCGCACTCGGTCTGGGAGTCGGCTTTCTCGCAGGCTGGGAGGCATCCGCAGGCCTCGTGTTTGGCCTGGCCATTTCTGTCGCCAGCACCGTCGTCTTATTGCGAGTGCTGGCCGACCGCGACGATCTGCACACCCCCGCCGGACACCTCGCGGTGGGCTGGTTGATCGTCGAAGATCTGCTCACAGTCATCGTCCTCGTGCTCCTTCCTGCTTTGATCGGTCCGCAGGCTGCCGAGCGACATTTTGCCGTCGCGCTGGCAATCTGCGCCCTGAAGGTCCTGGCACTCGGCATTCTGACGGTCTTTGTGGGAAGTCGAGTGATCCCCTGGCTCCTCGAAATTGTCGCCCGCACAAAATCCCGCGAGTTGTTCACGCTGGCGATCCTGGTCCTCGCACTCGGAATCGCGGTCAGTTCCGCACAGATCTTCGGCGTCTCGGCCGCACTGGGCGCCTTTCTCGCCGGCATGATCGTGGGCCGCTCAGACTTCAGTCTGCGCGCCACGGCCGAAGCCTTACCCATGCGCGATGCCTTCGCCGTATTGTTCTTTGTTTCGGTCGGCATGCTCTTCGATGGCCCCAGTGTCTGGCAGAACCCCGGACTGGTCCTGGCCACAATCTCAGTAATCCTGCTGGGTAAACCGCTCGCCGCGCTGGTGATCGTGCTGGCACTGAAACAACCGCTCAAAGTCGCCATCACTGTGGCACTGGCCCTCGCGCAGATTGGCGAGTTCTCGTTCATCCTGGTGAACCTGGCCCGCGAGATGGAGGTCCTGTCTCAAACCGCGGCCAATCTGCTGGTCGTCGGTTCCATTGTTTCCATCACGCTCAACCCCCTGCTCTATCGCCTGGCCCTGCCGATGGAACGCTGGCTGCGCCGCCACATTCCGATCTGTGCCCGAATCGCACGGCCGGCCACCGCCGAAGCCTCGGGGCCGACCCCTGGCCCAACGGGCGCTGCCGAAGCCACTCCCTATCGGGCCGTCGTCGTGGGCTACGGCCCCGTAGGGGAAACCGTCACCCGCCTGCTGCGTGAAAACAATGTGCAGGTCACGATCATCGAATTGAATCTCGAAACCGTGCGACGCCTGCGTCACGCGGGCCTGTCGGTGGTTTATGGCGACGCGGGTCAGACAGAAACCCTGCACAGCGCCGACGTCGCTCATGCCAGCAGCCTGATACTCGGTGCCGCGTCCGTGGGGTTCTGTCAGCAGGTCATCCAGCAGGCCCGCGAACTGAACCCCTCGATTCGTATTCTCGCTCGGGTCAATTATGTCAGCGAAATTCCCGCGATCCGCGCCGCGGGCGCGAACCGCGTCTTTTCTGACGAAGGGGAAGTCGCCTTGTCTTTAATCGAAGAAATCCTGGGCCCGTTGGGAGCCTCACGCGAACAGATTGACCGTGAACGCGAGCGCTTCTGGTCGGAATTCGATCAGAAAAAATCCCACTGAATCGGTCTCCACCCCGCATCCTTCAACAGGCCACGGCCAGCCAACTCGGTCTCTGATTGACTCATCTCTTTCAGACCGGCCGCGATCCCGGTTCCGCAGGCCGTTTCTGCGTCGGAACTGACCGTTCGGAACAAGCCTTGCCACATCCCGTGGATACAATTTGGCCCCGCTTGAGAGTTTTGCATTAAAATCAACGTTTTGTCCCGGAATTGTCGGCCACTTTTCAAGTTGCGATAGCAATTGACCGCGAAAAATGCGAGGATTCCGGCAGTGAGCGGAAAGACCGGGTACATCAAATTTCCGATTTTCACCAAAACCGATTTAAGATTCTGCATCGCTTCTCGTATTACTCCTGGCTCACGCCACAGACGCTCAGATTCTGTCCCGAACTTAGGTGAAAATTAGGCGAACCGGCCGACCCCATCGATCTGTCTTGAGTGTCCGGTTCGCACCGTCCCCATCAAAAAGCACTCCACCCCGCGATCGCCCCATGCGCATGATCCTGAACAGCCTGCTGGCCAGTTGCACCATGGCCGCATTCGCCTGGGCCGAAGCGCCACAGGCCTCGGCGGTTCACACGCGCCTGCTGCCGCACGCCTTGGTGACGTCAGCCACCTCGGCCGACGTACGGGATGTGTTCATTCTGCTGGAAGAAGGCCCTCTGCACGGGCGCTTTCATCTCTCGTTGAATGGCATCTCTTTGACCTCTGCCCGCGCGGCGTACGTCGACGACCTGTTGAAATCGCTCGACACCAACGGCGATGGTAAATTGTCGGCCGCCGAAGCCGCCCGTTCACCTTTGCGAAAATCCCGTGGCCTGGCCCCCCCAGATCATCTCATCCCCACGACCGACGCTGACCACGCGAAACATCGACGTGAGCTTCAAACCCAGGTCGATATGGTGGGTGGCGACATCGTCAACTATCAGCAAGACCGTGCTGCCGCGGCGTACGATCTGCAGGTCTTCAAATTCTTCGACAGCGACAACTCGGGTTTCATCGAAGCCCCCGAGATGGCCGCCGCCGCCGCCCGGATCATGGAACGCGACAAGGATCGCAACGAGTGCCTCAGCTTCGAGGAATTCAAGCCGTCGCCCCAGGCCGACGACTTGCCACCGCACCTCATGGGAACCACTCCCAAGAACCCGCGTACAGACCTGATTGTCGATGCCAGCCTGCCGCGCCTCGTGCCTACGCTGTTGGCCAGGTACGACACCAATCAAGATGGCCGACTCAGCGCCGCGGAACTCGGCTGGGATGCCGAACGCACACGCTTTCTCGACCAGAATGGTGATGGCAAACTCGATGAACGGGAACTGGCAGGCATCGCCACCACCCGCATTGATCTCGAACTGGCGGTGAACATGGGCGGCCCTGAAAACGGTCAACCCGCCTTTTTCGTTCTCGGCACGACCGGCAAGCGAATCGACGAAGCCCAGCGCCCCGGTCTCGTACGCCTGGTGTTTCCGAAAGTCGCACTCACCCTCTCCTTCCGCAACACCGATCCCATTCAGGTCGCGGTCGCAGATGCCGGCGAGAAATTTGAGAAAATTGACAAAGACAACAATGGATATGTCGACCGCGAAGAGGCTCGCAACACGATCCTCGCTGAGCGCGGCCTGTTCGACCAGATTGATCAGGACGGCGACGGCATGATCTTCGGGACCGAACTGGAAAAATTCGTCCGGCAGCGGGGCGAACTCCGGGCGAACACCGCCAGCCTGGGGTTGTTCGACATGGGCCGCGGTTTCTTCGATGCGCTCGATGCCGACAGCGACGGCAAGATTTCCGTTCGGGAGATGAAACGGGCCGGCAAAGTGCTGCAGAAAATGGCCCGCAATAACCCCTTCCAACTCGGCCCGACCGACCCGGTCCGCACCATTCGACTCGAATTCGGCCGTGGCGGTTTCGCCTTGTTCCGACCAGTCGATCCGAAGTTGGTCGAGAATTCTCCCTCCTTTGAACCTCAGCCGGCCACCGGTCCCATCTGGTTCCAGCGTATGGACCGCAATCAGGATGGTGACCTCACCTGGAACGAGTTCCTCGGCCCCCGCGAAGCATTCCATCGCATCGACACCGACGGTGATGGTCTGATCGACCCGCAGGAAGCCGGCGCCGTCGAAGAAGAATAAGGAGCCCGCCGGCCGCGGCAGGCCCCCGCCCCCCCAAGCCTT
The DNA here is from genome assembly GCA_018242565.1 of Planctomycetota bacterium. Classification (GTDB taxonomy): domain Bacteria; phylum Planctomycetota; class Planctomycetia; order Planctomycetales; family Planctomycetaceae; genus JACQFH01. The sequence goes on from JAFEBR010000644.1 coordinate 18,844, forward strand.
GCTCCAGCGCGACAGGACGACTCTGCAGCGCACCTCTTCGCCGAGTTACATACAACCGCCGGCCAGCCAGCCCGTACTGAACGCGGCCTGAAAATTGAAGCCGCCAATCGGTCCATCCAGGTCCAGCACCTCACCCGCGAAGTACAACCCCGGCACCAGTTTGCTCTGCATGGTCTTGGAATCGACCTCGGCCAGCGAGATGCTCCCCGAAGTCACCTCGGCCTTGCCGAATCCCAGCGTGCCCGACACGGGAATCACACACCGCTTGAACGCCGCCACAAATCGCGACCGCGCCTC
>JAFEBR010000645.1 GCA_018242565.1 Planctomycetota bacterium
GATACTCCACGCCCGGTGCGTATTTTATTCAGGGCACAACATTGAAGGGAATAGACTCATGTCCAACATTCGTCAGGGAGCGGTCACGCTCAAGGGGAACCCCGTGGATCTGGCCGGCGGGGCGCTGGCTGTCGGAGCGACGGCTCCGGACTTCTCGCTGCAGGGAGCCGATCTGAAAGACGTCACGCTCGCCAATTCGGCCGGCAAAGTGCGGATTATCGCCACGATTCCGTCGCTGGACACCCCGGTCTGCCACAAAGAAACCAAGCTGTTCAACGACAAAGCCAAGGCTCTTCCCAACGTGCAGGTCCTGTGCGTCAGCATGGACTTGCCGTTCGGCCAGAAGCGCTGGTGCGGTGCAGAAGGGGTCGAAAACGTCGCCTGCCTGAGCGCCCATCGCTGCACCAAGTTCGGCGAAGACTACGGCGTGCTGATTAAGGGGGGAGCGCTCGACCGCTGCCTGGCCCGCGCGATTTTCGTGATCGGTGCCGACAACAAGATCAAGCACGTGGAATACGTCAAGGAAATCGCCGAAGAACCGAACTACGACGCTGCCCTCGCGGCTGCCAAGTAGTCTCTGTTCGAGCCTGCGGAGCAGGCCGTTCGCCCGCCCATGCTGGCAGTACAGCGACATTTGATCGAACCCGGTTTCACCTCGAAACCGGGTTTTTTCTTGCGCTGACCAACTGGTCGGGTACGCACGGAGTGAATCCGGACTCGGGACCGGGTGTGTAAATTGCTGGTACCAGGTCCCGCCCCAACCCACGAAGGTTTCCGAGTTATGCCCTGAGTTTTCGGAATACCGGGCACCATTCGAAAATCTCGTCGGCCCATTCTGCTGCATTCAAGACAATTTGTCGATATTGCAAGACCGAACCTGCAGCACCTCGGCGTAGAATATGACATGACGCCCCGAACTCCGAATTTGTGCGGGGTGACATCTCCATGGGACGGACGGATCCTGGGGATGATGCACAATTCCGGCGTTTTTTTCGCCGCGCCGCAACTTACGAGATAAGGACGTACCATGCATTCGAATGCCCCCACGAATCACACCAACCTGCTGGATCGGGCCTTACAGGGGGACGAGGGGGTCCGTGGGGCGCTGCTGGAAACGTACCGCAACTACCTGGAACTGCTCGCACGCATCGAAATCGGTCGCCGATTGCAGACGAAAGTCGATGCCGCCGATCTCGTGCAGGAGACTTTTCTGGAAGCACATCGCAATTTCGGGCTGTTCCGCGGGCGCTCAGAGGGAGAGTTCATCAATTGGCTGCGAGGCATCATGGCCACCCGAATTGCCACGATGGTGCGGCACTTTGTGGGAACCCAGGGACGCGACGTCCACCGCGAGCGCGAACTCGACGTCAACCTCGATCATTCGTCGCGCGCGCTCGACCGAGGATTGGTCGCCCTGCAGAGCAGCCCCAGCCAGAATATGCAGCGGCACGAATTGCAGTTGATGTTTGCCGACATTCTGGCCAAACTTCCGGCAGACTATCGCGAGGTGATCGTCCTCAGACACTTTGAAGAAATGCCAGTGGCCGATGTGGCGGCCCGGATGAACCGTTCGGTCGACAGTGTTCAGAAGCTTTGGGTCCGCGGCCTGACCAAACTTCGGCAACTGGTGGAGGAAGCCCATGGACGACAATAAAGGGACAGCGGCCCGGCCTGCGCCGGACGAATCCGGTACAGCCACCCACGATCTGCTCGACGACCCGCGTGTTGCCGAGATCGTCCAGGAATATCTGACTGCCTTGGAGCAGGGTAAGTCTCCGCTGCGCAGCGACTACGAAAATCGCTTTCCCGAACTGGCAGCCGCCGTTTCGCAATGCCTCGATGGTCTCGACTTTGTCCGGGCGGCAGGCAACAGCCGCGCCCGATCGACGGCGTCGCGAAGCCGTCCTCCCGGCCTGTCCGCATCGGCGGCAGCCGGAGAAGTTCCCGCCAGCCCGCTGGGCGACTTCCAGATCGTTCGGGAACTGGCCCGTGGCGGTATGGGAATTGTCTACGAAGCAGTGCAGTTGTCGCTGGGTCGGCGGGTGGCGCTGAAAGTCCTGCCATTCGCCGCCACGCTCGATTCCCGGCAACTGCAGCGATTCAAAACAGAAGCCCAGGCGGCGGCCCTGCTCCACCACCCAAACATCGTTCCGGTCTTCGCCGTCGGCTGTGAACGTGGAGTGCACTTTTATGCGATGCAGCTCATCGAAGGGCAGTCGCTGGCGGAAATGATTCGGCAACTCCGTCGTCAGTCGGGGAAATCAACTCCCGGCGACCTGTCGTCTGTGCAGGGGGCTCGGTCTTCGATGGTTCTGGGGAACGACGGCGGACAGAATTCGAGCGCAGCGAGCCGGGGCGGACAGCCGGCCACTCTGCCCCGCCCCACGGCGGAAACCGTGTCACTGTTTCACACCAACCTGTCCACCCAACATGCGGGGCGGGAAAGCCGCTTTTTCCGCACGGCGGTCCGGCTGATGCTGCAGGCCGCACAGGCATTAGAACACGCGCACGAGTTTGGAATCATCCATCGCGACATCAAACCCGCCAACCTGCTGCTCGACGTAAACGGTTGTTTGTGGGTCACCGATTTCGGGCTCGCCCAATTTCACACTGACGCGGGCCTGACCCGCACGGGGGACATCCCCGGAACCATCCGCTACATGAGCCCGGAACAGGCCGCTGGCAAGCGGGCGCTACTCGACCAGCGCAGCGATATTTACTCCCTCGGCGCAACGTTTTACGAGTTCCTGAGCCTCGAGCCGATCTTCCGCGGCCGCGATGTCCAGTACCTCTTGAACCAGATTCTGCACACCGAGCCCAAACCCTTACGTCAGGTCGATAAGAGCATTCCGGTCGAACTGGAAACGATCATCCTGAAGGCGGTCAGCAAGAATCCTGAAGATCGCTATCGCTCAGCCGGGGCTCTGGCGGCCGATTTGCAGCGGTACCTCGATCACCAGCCCATTCTCGCCCGTCGGCCGACACTGGTGGACCGGGTCCGCAAGTGGTCGCAACGCCATCCCGGCGGATTAGCCGTGGTCATCCTCATTTTGGTGCTGATTGCATCGGGACTGACCGTCAGCAACCACTACATTTCGCGAAGCAATTACCTGATCTCGGAAAGCAATCGGCTGATTTCGGAAGAAAAACAGAAAGCCGAGGATCGAGCCCTGGAAGCCGAGCAACGGTTCCGCCAGGCCCGACAGGCGGTTGATATTCTGATCGAAGTCAGTGAAGGAGAATTGGCAGACAACTGGATGATGCAGCCGACGCGTCAGCGGTTGCTCGCCACCGCGCTGAATTACTACCAGGACTTCATGGAACAACGGCGGGGCGACAGCGTCGCCCAGAGTGAACTGGCCGTGGTCCAGGAGCGAGTCAAAGGAATCCTGCACGAACTCGACGTCTTGCAGCGAGAAATTCACGTCCACCTCGCGGAATTCCCCGAGGTGCAGGCCGCCTTGAACCTGACCGACGAACAGAAAAACCAGCTTGATTCGCTGTTGAAGACGCGCAAAAAAGAGCAGGATGACCTGAAGCAATTGATCGAAGGCCTCGATGAAGACGCTCGCCGGCGGGCGCTGGTCGAAATGGTCGAAGACCATGAACAGGATCTGGAAAAAGTACTTTCGCCACGGCAGCGCGAGCGCCTGGCCCAGATCGCACTGCAATACGGCGGCATTCTGACGTTCCGGTCCTCGCAGGTCGTCGATACGCTGAAGCTCACACCAGATCAGCGAAAAGCGATTCGACAGATTGCCAGCGACCTGTTTCGCCGCGGGCCCAGGAGCCGCGATCAAGACCCCGCTCGCAGTTCACCCTGGCAGCCTCCCAGTCGCGAGGCCCAGTTTGCACGGGTGATGACGGTGTTGACACCGGAACAGGTGAAGAAATGGCAGGCGCTGGTGGGCGAGCCGTTTACCGATTTTCCGGAACCGCAGTTCCGCGGCGCACCGGGGGGCGACCGCCCGCCACGCGACACGCGCCCAAACCGCGAAGGGGGAGGACGGCGAGGTAAAGAGAAACCGGGCGACGAGAACGGTCCCCGTCCCAAAGAGCCAACCGCTGACTCACCCCCACCGCCGGGTGGCTGAGAGCCTATGCCTGTATGCGGACGGGCGAGCCTACGACGCTGCAGAGGCAGGTGCGTGTGGATTCTCTCCGGTTCAGGACGGCCTATTGTCACTCAACCGTTTGGGGTAGAATGTGACGGAAATCCGCCACGCCTCAGCCCCAGCAGAATTCCGTGAATTTCGCCCAACAACTGCTCGACGCACTGCCGGTTCCGCCCCGCTTCCGACTGGCCCGCTATGCGAAGCTGTTGCCGCGAATCGCCACTCTCGAATCGAACCTGGAGGCCGAAACCGATGCCCAGTTGGCCGAACGGTTAAGGGCTCTGCGGTATCGGGCCCAGTGCCGGGAACCGTTGGCGACACTTGTCGTGGAAACGTATGCCCTGGTGCGCGAGGCGGCCCGCCGCGCGATCGGCCTGCGACATCACGATGTCCAGATCTTGGGTGGCCTGGCCCTGTTTGACGGGGGCATCGCCGAAATGCAGACGGGCGAAGGCAAGACCCTCGTCGCGACGTTACCCCTCGTATTGCGGGCCCTCAGCGGCCGGGGGGCCTGGCTAGCCACGGCCAACGATTATCTGGCCGAACGCGATGCGGCGTGGATGGGACAAGTTTACCAGCGTCTGGGCCTGACGACGGGGGTCGTGCTGGGCTCGACTCCGCGTGAGCGCCGTCAGCCCGCCTACGCCTGCGACATCACCTACGGTACCGCGCGGGAATTCGGTTTCGATTTTCTACGCGATCGACTGGCGCTGCGCGAGGCTGGAGGGCAGGCCTTGAGCTGGTTGCACGGCGGTGATTTTCTCGCGGCAGCGGGCCCACTTGATCCCTGGACAGGCACCGGCCAGACCCGCGCAGATACTGTCCAGCGACCGGCCCATTTCATTCTCGTCGACGAAGCCGACAGCCTGCTCATCGACGAAGCCCGCACCCCCTTGATACTCAGTGGTGGCCCGCCGGAAACCGCGGCGGCCACAGCGGCCGGTTGCCAGTGGGCGGCGGCAATCGCCAGTCAGTTCGTCGAAAAAGAACACTACGAATTCGACGACCAGCGTCGCCGCCTGACACTCAACGCCGCCGGGCGCGATAAAGTCCGCTCGATTACGCCACCGCGTGAACTCGATGGCCTGAAAATGTTCCTGCTGTATGAATTTGTCGAACGGGCCATCCTCGTTTCTCACAATTTCCTCCGCGACAAACAGTACGTCATTCGCGATGGCGAAATCGTGATCGTCGATGAATACACGGGCCGGATCAGTGAAGGTCGCCGCTGGCAGGCGGGAATTCATCAGGCCATCGAGGCCAAAGAGGGGGTTTCCGTTACCAGCGAGACACAATTGCTGGCCCGCATCACCGTGCAGGACTTCTTCCTGCGGTTCCCCCATCTGGCAGGAATGACCGGTACTGCCAGCCCTGCCGCGGCAGAACTCCGCCAACTCTATCGCCTGCGCGTGATCCCGATCCCGACCCACAAACCATCGCGCCGCGAACGACTGCCGGATCGGGTCTACGCGACCGCCGATGAAAAATGGCAGGCAGTCGTCACCGAGGCCACGGCCCTGCAACAAACAGGTCGTCCCGTGCTGATCGGTACTCGCTCAATTCGTATCTCAGAGGAACTTTCGGCCCGACTGACAGCGGCGGGCATCGAACATGCCGTCCTCAACGCGCGTGACCCGGCGGCAGAAGCCGGCATCGTGGCCCGCGCCGGCGAAACCGGAAAAGTGACTGTCGCCACCAATATGGCCGGGCGCGGGACCGACATCGAACTGGGCCCCGGCGTGCGCGAGTTGGGAGGGCTGTTCGTCATCGGAACCGAGATGCACGACTCGGCACGCATCGACCGGCAACTCGTCGGCCGTTGCGGCCGCCAGGGCGACCCGGGCACGTTCGTGCAGTTTCTGGCGCTCGACGACGAACTGTTGCGTACAGCCTTCGGCGACGACGCCGCCGAGCGGTTCGCCCAGAAACATGCCGCGGCACTGCGGAGTAACCCAATCGGACAATCGCAGCAACTCTCGCGTCAGTTCGCCCGGGCCCAGCGCATCATTGAACGCCGGCAACGCCGCGACCGTGTGCAACTGCAGCACTTTGAAACCCGGCGTCATCGGATGCACGAGCAACTCGGGCAGGATCCCTACCTGGATTCGCCGGAGTGAAAAGTGACGAATTAGGCAGCCTGCAAATCAAGTCGCGATGTCTGCTGCCCTACCTGGACCGGCGTGTCGTTCTACACTCCCGGCCTGACGCACAAATCACTCCGGATGCCCGGTACGAAAAGTGAATGCTCCCAGGTACTCCAGTGAGCAGCTTTCGGGGTGGTCGACGCAGTTCGGAGAAAACACACAGATCGCCGCATCCGCCAGCCGCGACAGATCGAGATGCCGCAGCCACTGATCGGAGTACGACGCGCCCACCAGTAACTCTGAAAGCGGTACGGGCGAACCGGAATCGGACGGAATGGCTTCTATGCAGCCCGGCTCGTAGTCGGACAAGCCCACTTCACGCATAAACGGGGATGGGATGCCATCGCCGTCCTCGGTGAAAGTCTCGTCGATGTACGCGCGCATTTCCTCGAACGATCGAAACCTTCCCGTGGAAATGAAAATGTGTACTGTGTTCAGAGGAATTCGGGCTCCGCTTTGACTCTGCCGGCGCGCGTGCGGTATCCTCAATTCACACTGCCGCAGTTCGACTCGGCTGCGCAGACAGAGTATACGATCCGCCAATCAAATCGGCGCGAGGAGCTTCCAGAATGATGTCGCTGCTGGGACCACGCGGACGGCTGTGTGATTCACTATCACGGCGGGAACTCGTGCGCGTAGGAGGCCTGTCAATCCTGGGATTCGGGCTCCCTGATTTTCTGCGGCAGCAAGTGGCCCCGCCTCGAATCCACGCGGTAGAACGTGCCCCAACCCTGCCGGGCTTCGGGTCCGCCGATTCGGTTATTTTTGTCTACCTGCAGGGTGCCCCCAGTCATATCGATCTGTGGGACCCCAAACCCGGCGCCCCCGCAGAGATTCGCGGGGAGTTTGCCCCCATCGCCACGGCGGCCCCGGGAATGATTCTCGGAGAAGTGCTGCCGCAGTTGGCTCGGCAGGCGGCCCGGTTCTCGCTGATCCGCAGCGTGGGCTGTAAACCGAAGGGACTGCCCAACCATGGCTCGGCCATTTATATGCTGATGACCGGCCACGATCCTTCGAATTTCTCGCCAACCGGCTTGGCGGTCCCGCCTTCGCGAGAAGATCTGCCAGCCGTCGGCGCCGCGGCGGCACGTTTTCGTCCGGCGGGAGCCGACAAATTCAGCTACGTCACGGTTTGCGGCCCGACGAAAGAAGCCGGCGTCGTCGGGTTGGGCCAGGGTGCAGGAATTCTGGGCGGCGCGTTTGATCCGTACGCCATGTACGACGACCCGACTCAGCCGTTGAAACTGGAAGTGTTTTCCTTGCCGGGTGAAGTTTCGCTCGGCCGCCTGCATGAGCGCGTCAGCCTGCGCCGCTTGATGGATGCCCAGAGCGCGGCACTCGAGAAGCAGAAGTTCTCTGCCCAACAGCGTGCGACCGGGACCGATTCGTTTGACGCCTATTACCACAAGGCACTCTCGATCATTCAATCGAATGCGGCCGTGCGGGCGTTTCGGTTGGAAGAAGAGCCAATCACGGTACGCGAGCGTTTCGGAATGACGCGCTTCGGGCAAAGCCTGCTCCTGGCCCGGCGACTGATCGAAGCCGAAACTCGGTTCGTACAGGTGACCTGGCCCGCCCGCTCTGACGATGAACCGGCCCCTGGCCCTGATGGTTCGTGGGACACGCACCGCAATAATTTCCCCACGCTGCGGAACGATCGCTGTCCGATTTTTGATCATTCCTTGTCGGCGCTGATCGAAGACATGCACCAGCGGGGCTTGTTGGAAAGGACACTCGTCGTCGCGGTTGGCGAATTCGGACGTTCTCCTAAAATCGGCGCACAGACGACGAATAATGTCGGCCCGGGTGGTCGCGACCACTGGCCCGACTGTTACAGCGCCCTGATTGCGGGCGGAGGTGTCCGCCCGGGAGAAGTCTTTGGCGAATCTGATCGATTCGGTGCTTACCCGAAGGCCAATCCCGTCCATCCGTACGACCTCATTTGCACGATCTTTCACGCTCTGGGAATTGACCCGACGCTGGAATATCTCGACAACCTGAACCGCCCACGCCGGTTGGTCGATCACGGCAGGGCAGTCACAGGCTTGTTCTAACACCAGGGTACACGACCCATGACATTGCTCGCGGGAAAAGTACTGTTCATCACAGGGGCCAGTCGCGGCATTGGGCTGGCGATCGCCATGCGGGCCGCACGCGACGGGGCCAAAATTGCCATCGCCGCGAAAACGGTCGAACCCCACGCCAAACTTCCGGGAACGATCTATACCGCGGCGGAGGCGATCCGCCAGGCGGGAGGCGAAGCCTTACCAATTCCCTGCGACGTTCGATTCGCCGAACAAATTGACGCAGCCGTTGCAACGACGGTCGAAGCTTTCGGAGGCATCGATGTGTGCGTCAACAACGCCTCGGCCATCAGTCTCACGCAAACGGCAGAGACCTCGGTCAAGGTTTTTGATCTGATGAATCAAATCAATTATCGCGGCGCCTGGTTGACGGCCCGCGCCTGCCTGCCTCACCTGTTACGGGCTTCGGTGCCGCACATCCTGAACATTTCGCCGCCGCTGCACCTGAAACCCGTCTGGTTCGGCGCCCATACCGCCTACACGATTGCCAAGTACAACATGAGCCTGTTGACCCTGGGCCTCGCCGACGAATTCCGAGGCCGTGTGGCAGTCAACTCGCTGTGGCCGCAGACGATCATCGCCACAGCCGCGATTCAGATGCTGGGCGGCACTCAGATGGTGCAGCAGTCCCGGAAGCCCGAGATTATGGCCGACGCAGCGTATTCGATTCTCCCTGAGGGACGTCAGTGCACAGGCAATTTCTTCATCGACGAGGCCCGACTGAGCACCGTTGGGATCCACGATTTCGCACAATATGCCTACGCCCCGGGAAATGATCTGCGAACAGATCTGTTTATTTATTCCCCAGGCACTCAGGCTTCCCCGGCTTGGTAAACCCGAGCCAGCTCTTGAAATCGCTCGGCCGAAGAGTGCAGTGCCACATCAAATGCAGTCGCTATTTTTTATTTTCCTGCAGATTCCGCATCCGCTTCGGCAACCAGTCCCCACCGCCGCTGGCGTAAGAAACCGCCGTATTGGGCATGACTTCCTGCAGATATTCCAGGTCAGCCGGCAAAGCCGGGGTCTGCATCAACATCAGGCTTCGCAAGTGTTTTAACTCGGCCAAGCCCCGCACATCTTCCAAATGCAGTCCGGAAAGCCACAACGTTTCCAGATGGGGTAACTCCCGCAGTTGCTGCAAACCCTCGATAGTGATTTGAGGTTCAGCCTCCTGCCGGGGCCCATGGCTGCAGTTCAGATCGATGCGTGTCAGCGTCTTAATCTTCGCCAGATGCCGGAGCGCCTCATCGGTCAATCGCTCACATTTCAGATCGACATGCTGCAATCGTTCGAGCTGGCTCAAATGCACAAACCCTGCACCGCTCAGGGCCGTGCTGTAAACCGAGAGATATTCCAGTTTCGATAACACCGAGAGTGTCTGCAGGCTCTCATCGCGGATTCGGCTGCTGCCAATTCCCAAGCCCCTTAATTCGGGCAACTGGGCAATTCGCCGTACCACGAGTTCGTCAATCGAATCATGCCCCAATCGCAAGTGCCGCAGGCTGGGGAAATCGAGATCTTTCGCGGCTACCGCATGTCCCGTCAGATCCAGCGTTTCCAGATCACGAAGATCGCGCAGCTCGGCGACATCGTCAGCCGAGAACTGCATGCGTCCGTCGGACTGCGTAGCGACAAAGCTGGGTAACGAAAGAGATCGCAAGCGGGTCAGCTTTCCAATGGACCGCAGTGCTGCACCGGTCAACCTCCCTTCCTGGCTCAATGCCAGCGATTCCAGTTTAGTCAATTGTTCGAGCAGGAGCGCGCCGTCATCCGTCGTCCCACACTCACCGATCTTCAAGTCGCGTAAGGCGGGCAACCCAATTAACTGACGGATGGCAACATCCCCCAACCCCTGGCCTGCGTGGCGAATACCATGGAGCGTCAGCTTTTCGAGAACTCGCATCTCGCGGAGCGACTTTAACCCGGCTGCCGTGAGATTCGCTGTGTACTCGATATACAACTCTCGCAGCACGGGCAATCCGGCGATGCGTGCGAGTAATTCATCGTCAACAACTTGCCCTGCCGTGATGGTCTCGACCTCGCCTTGCGGGCTGACGTTCGCCAGCAAGCCGTTGTTGTAATGCGGTTGCAGCCAGGCCGGCAATTGACGTCGGATCTTCTCGGCTCGCGCGGCATAAGTCGTGATGACCAGTCGATTTCCGACAATTTCACGGCTCATGCCGATCAGCGAATTCCAATCCATAAACCGACTAAACGCTGCCTCCAGGCGGACGGCATCCAAGTCGACCGCTACGATTCGGTCCAAGGCAATCTTTGCCTTTGACAGTGCCTCGCGATCCCACTCGATCTGCAGCCCAGACTGCGCCGCCAAGTCTTCGATCACGGATTCCAAAGGCCGGTCTTTCACGCGTAGCGTCACGGGGCGTTTCCAATACTCCGCAGGCGTGATTGACTCGGGTGCCGAATTGGCTTCTGCTTGAGCACGCAATGGCGCCTGGCGATCGTTGTCTGACACGGCCCGGCCTGGCTCCGTTTTGACCCTTTTGAATTTAAAAGTGTGTTCCGCTTGAGGCTGGCCGTAAACAATCGGCAGGTCAATTTCACCCTGCGCCTCAATCGGCTCGTAGCCGGGTGGCGAATTCTTGATGCCATATTTGAAGCCGGCATTCGCACCGACCAGACGACGAAACTCGCCTTTTTCGTCAGTCTGCCAATGCACAAGGTCGGCCGGCTGCAATTCGGCAGCAGGCTTACGACTTCCCAGATTCTGGCCGACGACGCGATCGGCCCAATCTTCACCGACGGCGTTTTCCTGGTAGAACTCGGCCCCTCGTAATCCTGTTCCGGTCTCGGCATCAACCGCACGCAACACCAGCGAGCAGCCCGGCAACAGGTGATACGTGATTCGCGGCACGCCAGCTTCAGCCGCTGTCGGATCCGATTCATAGTCTGGTGGAAAGTCTCCCATTCGTTTTTCAACACCAGTCGGGGTGACATTCAGCCCCATGACGGGTAAGGAACCGCGACTCCTGCCATTCCAGCGTCTTTCAACCGCCAGGTACGGCAATTCTCGCTCAGAATCCAATGCCAAACGGTAATAGCCGAGGGGCAACAAGACGTCGATTGTGCCCGTGTTATCCGTCTGAAAGCGGCCGAGCGTTTTTTGAGAATCACCCCAGCCACGTAAGATGGAAATCTGCAAACGGGCGATCGGCTTGGCGCCGGAGGCATCGTCCCCCACAAACGTCAGGCGTTGGCGGCGGATGTTTGGCGGCAGGACCTGCGAGCCGTTGATCGTCCAGGGAGTCACCTGTGCGTCTGCGGGGAGCCTGAAGACAAAGTCATTCTCACGCAGTCGAGCGGCGGCCCCCAATTCCAGTCGAGTCAAATTGGACTGCACCCGATCAGCGGGATATCCCGCGCGCTTGACCCCTCGAGCCAGTCGCACGAATTGGGTCGTCCATTGCTTGGGAGCCCAGACACCGGGAGCGGGTTCAAAGAGTTGCGCCAGTTGCACCTGCTGATGATCGGCCGTCTCAATGTCGATCTGCTCGGGCAAAAATCCGCGATCGGGCCGGATTCCGCGGTATCGGATAGCAGACTTTCCACCGCCCACGAGGCTGACATCCCAAACAACATGACCGTCTTGCGTTTCCTGTCGCAGTTGAAATTGAGCGTCGGGCTGCGAATTCGCCAGGAACTCAAAGGCTTCGATGGCCCAGAACTCGTTAACTCCCAGGTTTGCGACTTCAGGATGCAATGCACCGTAGCGAATCCGTTTCGCCGATCGATCCCAGTGATAGGCGAGGCCGTCGTCGATGCCTGCCACCCAGCTCTCGCTCCAGAGATTGGTCTCTCCCGGTGCCGGATTGGGAATCTGGCGATCGCCCTCGACCTTGAGCCACGGCCCCAGTCTCAAAAAGTTCAGCGTGCCCCGCGTTTTCACCACACGTTGGGGCTCTGCGGGAATCGGCCGCTTCCATTCGAAGTCGCGTACAACTTCTAAACGAACGTCGTTGAACAAGGCCGCCTGGGCGCGGATCAAGTCTGTGAACTCGGCTGCCGTCGCCGGCGGGACACGCCGGTTCTGCACAGCGTCTTTGGGGACGCCCATCGGCAGTTTTTTCTGCATTACAATCCGCAACACATCACCCGCGCTGGGAGTTCCCGTCCAGATACGATATCCCGGCGCGTAGGCGTGCATAATGAACTGCGTTCCCTTTGGCGCCGGAACCCGAAACTGGGCCGTCTCATCGACATTTAGAACCGGTCCGTCGTACCGAAAGACCTGGGCGTCGGCCACCGGAGCCCCCTGTTCATCAACGACGGTGCCCGTCACATCACGCTCGTTGGCACGGGCCACAATCTGGGTCCCGGGACTGCTGCGTTTCACCCATTCGGGGTCGCCGATCTTGTTCTCATGCGGCTGCAGCTGCAACCGCAAGCTGCGGTTCGCCTCGAGCTCATCAGCACGGGGGGGGACGACTACCCATGCCTCAGCCCGCAGCGCGGAGCGTCCGTTGGCCGGGTTCAGGCGTCGATCGCCCGGATTCATGTAGAAATAAGCCTGGCCCGGGACCAGGACTGGGGAGAATCGTCCCGCCTGATCGGTCTTGATCGATTCTGGCCCCCCCGCAGTGGGTCGCGCGAAAGAATGGAAGAAAACGGTTGCATCGGGGACCGGTTGGTCATGCTCATCGAGCAGGACACCCATCATTTTGGTACCGCGAAATACGACCAGCCTGGAATCGGTTACCTGCCCAGCCGCCACAATCAGCGCTTCATCCGCCGCAGCCACCAACGCCGGGTCAGGTGACTGCTTCAGCCAGACGTTGTAGATCCCTGGAGAGGGAACCACGAGCCGAAATGTCCCCGCCGCGGTGGTCACAGCATTCGCCCCACCCCCCTTGAGAGAATCATTGATGACAGCACCACAGGCGATTGTCAGACCGGCCACGGGGTGGCCCTTGAGATCCACGACACTCCCGCGGATTTCCCCGTGCTCAGAAACCTCATCGGTATCGCCGTTTCCAGCGGTTTTCGGCTCAGCTGCGGGGGCATTGCCACCGGACTCAGGCACCGAACTCGCGAGTGACCAGATCGCGAGTCCGCCGCGCTTCGATGTCGCGGCGAGTTGACGACCGTCGACAGACCACATCACTTCCTGCAACCCGGCGCCCTCCAGATCCGCAACGCTGGAATCGCGGGGTGGACCCGGCAGCCGTTCGAGTATTCGCCGATCGTCGAGATTCCAGATGACCAGTTCGCCCGCCGGAGTGAGACTGGCGACCCGTTTGCCATCGGGTGCGACCGCAGTCAAGCTGGCATACCGAATCCCCCCCGGTTGCGGGCCTGACGATTTTGACTCTCGAGTTTCGGGGTATCGAGACACCACCGCCTCGGGAGCCCGAATGACACGGACCTGACTGCCCGCATTCGTCGGGACCAGTGTCACCGAACCGTATGCCGAGATTGCCAACTCCGATCTGGCTGGGGTGAATTGGATGAGTGAATCATCGCTGGCGGAAACATTCCAATTGGCAACCGACGCTTGGGATTTCAGGTTCCAAATCACCAGGCGACCCGTACGATCGAGACTCGCCAGTTGCTGACCATCGGGCGAGAAGGTCAGGCTGACCATGCGGGTTTCTGCCTTGTCCCCCAGTCGCGCCACTTCAGTGCCGCTCTGGCAATCGAACACGGCGACCGTTCCATCGGTTCCACAGGCCGCGGCGAGTGTTTCGTCTGGCGACAAGGCCACGGCGTAAACGCTGTGACTCGCAGCGGCCCGAAACGAATGCAGGCGCCGGCGGGCGATGAGATCCCACAATTCAGCCGTCCCGACGTTCGTGCCCAGCAGCACGCGAGTCGAATTGACGGCCTTTCCAGCGGCGAGAGAATTGGCATGGTAATCGATCGGCAAGACCGTCGACTGCCAGTCGTTCGTGCCCTTTTGCCAAACCTCACAACGACTGCTGGCTCCAATCGCCACGATCTGCTGCGACTTCGGTTGCCAGACCATTCTTTCGAAAACCTGTTCCGACCTGGCAACCTGCACCGCAGGGACTTGTTTGCCCGGCAGTTGATCTCTTAACTCGGTCGCCGATTTTCCTGGTGCCGCTGCGGCGTTGGCCCCCTTTCGCAGGCGCCAAACGGCCAAGGCCTCTTTGGGATCTGAAAATCCCGTGGCGAACCATTCTCCGTCTGCAGAAAAATCGCCACAGTGAGCCTCGGTAGGCAACTCGACAAGCAGTTGCCCCGTGGCAACGTCCCAAATCGGCACGGCATGATCAGTCGCAATTCGCGCCAGCAGCTGTCCATCGCGAGAGAACACCAATCCCGACCGCCCAAACCGAAACGGAGCCGACATGCGCCGCAGCTCTGTTCCAGACGACACAGCAATCAGCTTGACTCCCAGCATGTCTGCGACCGCCAGGGTCTTACCATTCGGCGAAAACCTGAGCGCCAACACCTGGCTGGCCGACGGCAACGCCACCTCTTCGATCGGATGTCGCGAACCCGTATTGTCATTGGCCAGATCGTGCACCAGTTGGCCTGAAGCGACATCCCACAGACACGTCCCGAACTGCTGCCCTCCGGTGGCCAGGTACGTACCGTCCGACGACAGGGCCACACTTTGAACCTGAACAGCACTTGGGTGCACGACGGTCTGCAACACGCGTCCGGTCGAAGCCTCCCACACGCAGGCGCGGGCATCACGGCCTCCCGGTGCAAATCGCAAGTCCGACAATCCGACCGCCACAAACTTGCCATCCGGGGTCACAGCCAGATCTCTGATCATCGAACCTTCGATCTCCGCGGGCAGCGAGAATTTGCGCACGACGGCACCGGTTTCCGAATTCCAGAGACACAAGCGGCCATCCGCGATACCGAACACCGATTTGCCGTCATCCGCCAGTCGCAGATGCCCCATCAGAAACCGATTTCCGTGCAAATCACTGTCGAGCTTCGCCTCACGGACCAGTTTTTGATCGGGCCGATTCCAACGGCGAATTTTGACATCGCTTTCGGTCGCCAGAGAGACGAGGGTGTCCGAGTTGGCCTGGAACGCCACGGCCATCACATTGAGATGATCGGCGAGAACCAGCGCGGGCCGAGGTAACGCCCCTCGAATCCGCTGAATCCCAGTGCAGTGATTTTCTGTGCCATCAAACATGACGACGAGCACATGTCCATCCGCGAGATCCAATTGATAGTGCGTACCCGTTGGTGCCAAACTGCATTGAAAGCGGAGCGAGAGTTTCTGCAGGATGCCGCGAAACTGCAGTTGGGTCATCGACAGGTTCAGTTCGCTCAATTCCGGATACGCCTGCAGAAATGATAGCTCTGCCGCTTGAGGGACCGGAGTCTTGTCTCCTGCCTGATCGGGTTCTGCAGACGCTTCCGCCGGAACCTCGTCTGCTTTCGGTTGATCTGCTTTCCGTTCGCCTCGTGACAGCGGCGCGGCCTCTTCGGGGCTGACATCATGCACGTCAGACCTGGGTTGCAATTCTTTATTCCCGTTGTTGTCTTCGGTATTCAGCAGCAATTTGACCTGCTGATCGACAAACGGAGCGTCGGCATCGTATTCGGCGCTCATGTCATTCGCGCGGGCCGCATCGACGGCGATCTTCCGTAAATACTTGTCTGTCGCCTTGTCGAGGATCTGCTGTAACGGCTGGCGAAACGCGGCCCGGGGCTCTTTCATCGCCACACGGCAGGCTGCGATCTGCAGGTCGACGTAGGGATGCTGGAGGAAGTCGGGAATGCGATCCAGAATTTCCGGCGGCGCCGGACGGGGCAGTGCATCGAGAATGACCTCGGCCAGGTAGGGGTCATCTCCTCTCAACCATTTCAGCAGTTCAGCCGACCAACCCGCGGGCCGAAAATCGGCATTCCGGGCAAGTGCGATCGCAAACGCCGCGGCCTCGCCCGAGTGCTGGGGTTGGGTCGGCGGCCCTGCCCCGCGTTCAAACATCCGTGCAATGGTAATACGGAAACCATACGCCGAGCCGCGCGGCCGAAAGTACTGATGCGTTTCGAGCGGCAACGACTTCGCCAGTTCAATCGCATAAGAAAAGGCCTGCAGACAATCCGCGAAGTCGTCTGGTTCCCCCAGACACCGATAAATGAAGTCACTGATAATCAGCAACGATTGCGGATGATCTGGCGGAAACACCCCGCGGCGGAAGCCGTCCACGAAATCCAAATCGTTCGCATCGACCGTCGATTGGCTCTGCTTGCCCCGCTTTCCCAGGCGAAAAGCGACTTCGTCGTTCAGTCGCCGGGCCAGCCGCTTCAGCACCGGAACGAACTCCGGCTGCCAGGTCCGCGCCACCCGGTCCCGAAAGGGCTGGTAGTACTCGCCAGCCGCGGGGTCGTACCAATTGGGATACGGCAGAAAGCTCTTGAGCTGTTCATAACCGTCGCGAGCCAGTTTCCAGTCGTCACGGTCGAGGGCCGCGGCGATTGCCCTCACCAGAACCTCGGTTGCAGGCCGGCTTTCCATCACGCCCAGTGAAATGAACGCATCGCGATCACCGGCCAGAGCGGCTTCTGTCAACACGGGCAGGTACACCGGCTGATGCAACGCCTGAAAATCGGCCGCGTCGGGCAGAAACTGCATCGCCTGGCGGTCGTACGCCTCGGGCCGGGCGGCCTTCATTTTCTGAAAAACTTGTCGGGCTTCCACTGCGCTGGGCTGTTTCAGCGTGATGACAGTTTCGCCCACGGCGAACGGGGGCGCCGCCGGGGAGAAACGATTGACGTTTTCTACCCGCAACCGGTACCGGCCCGACTCAGTGAACCGCAAATAGCGGGTGACAAATAGGGTTACGGCTTTACGTTCCCCAGGGCGGAGTTCAAATCGCCCGGATTTCCCCTCGACGTCGACAGAA
>JAFEBR010000646.1 GCA_018242565.1 Planctomycetota bacterium
CGATGTGTCGATCGAACTATGGTGGGAATCTGGTGTCCCCAGCGCCACCAGCCCCAAGATAGCCGCAGGCATCCAGCCCCACGGCCGTTCTACATTCCTCGCGTAGAAGTGCGCGAGTTCGTGATATCGACGAAAAAACTCACGGTTCAGCCGACGAATTGCCCGTCCAGCTCTCCCCTGCCGAGAATGTGTGATCGGCAGGATCGCGATCTCGACCCGACATTCGATCCCCCCTTCCGGTCGAATGGCCCGCAGAATGTTCGTGATCGGGTCGGCAAACGTCCCGTTTAAGAGGTCTTCGAACTGGGCATGCCGCAAGATTGGAAAGAGATCGGGAATCAGCTTCAAATGTGCGTACCACGTAGATGCGAATTTGGGCCCTTTGGCTTGATCTTCAGGAGCAGTGAGCGAACAGTTCGGATAATTGGCCGCGATCGGGCCAAAGAACTGCTCTTCGAATTCATCGGGGGATTCCACGATCAATACACTGCGTGCGTCATACAGTCCGAATCCCAGAGTGCAGATGAATCCGACACGATTCGATTGATGTATCGCCGCGAGCGCCCGTTCCATGTAACGAGGACCGCGAGAATTTGCTGCTGGAGCGGTGAGAATGCGGAGCACATAACGATTCTATCGAACCGATTTCTGTCACATTGAAATTGCAATGGAGCGAATTTGAAATTGTTGGAATGCAACCATGTCGCCGATCGCAAGCAACATTCGGCCTGCGTGTAGACGACCCGGCATAACCTCAAGAAATTAGTACGTTCGTATCGGTCTCTTCCCGCATCGGATTTGCTTCGGTATGCTCTTGTAGCGATGGGGACGCCGATTGGATGTGAGGGATGAACCAGTTTTCTGGACAGCCGGAGGATGACAAGGTGTCGGGGCAATCTACACAGAATGTGTTTCAGTTGTTCTCCAATTTGCGGCGAGAGTTGGACTCTTCGAGAGCCGAGCCGTGGACCGAAATCGAAAACTGGATTGCGAAAGCGAAACCATTCATCCGGAGATACAGCCCGGATGACATTGATGATTTTGAGTCGCTGACGAAAACTCCGCAGTGGCTCTCGTTGCCCAGGTTATTTCAACATGCGGATCCCGTCGGCAGTGACCGGCGCAGTGCAGAGGCAGACAAGGCAGAGCGAACTGCAAATTCAGCAACAGCACGTGATGCGAAAGCGAAGATTCTGCGATTCCTTGATTCCTTAATTGAACTTCAACGGCATTCGATGAACGTGCCACCATCGAACACAGCTGGTCGCATTGAAATGGCAGCAAATCATGCGAAGACAATGGAACCAGATCCAAGAAATGTTTTCGTTGTTCACGGTCGAAATCACAAAGCCGTGATCGCGCTGCGCGATTTCTTGCGTAGGATCGGCCTCAACCCTCTCGAATGGCCAGACGTCGTCGCTGCTACTGGAAAAGGTTCTCCATATATTGGGGAAGTGCTTGAAATCGGTTTCCAAATGGCTCGTGCGATCGTGGTTTTGATGACGGGAGACGACGAAGCTCAGTTGCGGATTGGGCTCCGAGGAAAAGAAGAGCCGAGATTTGAAACCGAATTGACCCCGCAGCCGCGACCAAACGTGTTGATTGAGGCCGGCATGGCGCTTGGCATTGATGCCAAGAGAACAATTCTTGTGGAATTAGGGGAGTTGCGACAAGTAAGCGACCTCCTGGGCCGCCACTCAATACGAATGAATGATACCCCAGAGAAACGAAAGGAATTGGCAAACCGATTGCAAACTGCCGGATGCAGTGTGAATCTCTTGGGCGACGACTGGATCCGAAACGCTGGCAATTCGTTTCAAGACGCGCTGAATACGCATGGCAAATATTCCATCACAGCCGCGAATAATTCGGATCTTCATTTCAGTGACGATGTGTTTTGGTCGTATGAAACAGTCGGGGGAGAACGAGTGTTCACGGCACATTGCCCTCAATGCCGGACTGCACTTGTCCGAGAGATAGATTTCGTGAAGTGCGGAAAATGCGGATTTCAAGAAATTTTATGCCGTCGAAAACCGTCAAAAATGCCAAGCTAATTCGGACCGGCGCAACGCGGAGAACAATTGATACGTACGTTTCCTCAGGTCGATGAACCAGCCCCGTTCGAGTGTGTGTGGCCTCTCACGGGGCGGCACCAATGGACTCGCTCCGCAAGTTTTCATTCCTCGACCTGAAGCGGTGGAGGGGCTCGACTGAATGGTCGGACCGAACGTGCAGGGGCACCAAGGTGGTTCCCAAGTTACGCCAGCAACATGGGATTCTCCAAAAGAGTCGGCAACCGCACGGGTGCACGTAGCGAAACGGCCGTCGGATGCGGATTAACGAGAGCCTGCCAGTGGCCAAGGTGATCATTGAAGATCGGTTCCCGCAGTAAATCCTGCGTACCAAGAAAGAGATCGAGCGGGGCCGCGTACACCAGTCGTCGAGCGGGGCTTTCGGTAACAGCAGCGGCGGTCGCCAACAGGTGATACGACCGTTCGACTGATCGGGTGAGGAACGCGACCCGGAACCGTGGCTTCTCCCAGGTCTTTCCAGACTCCCGCCACTGGCTCATCAAAAATGACTGGTACG